>NZ_VHLC01000046.1:0-68007 GCF_006547355.1 Myxococcus sp. AB036A
ACACCCCGGACCTCAATCCCGAAGAGCAGTGCAATGCGAGCGTCAAGAAGGCCCTGCTCAACACTCTGCCTGGAAGCATTGAGGAATTGCGTCGACAGGCGCGCAGGGAGTTTCGGCGGCTCCAGCATCGCCCTGCCACCCTCCGCGCCTACTTCGCTCACGCCGGCCTACCTCTTAACTCGACAAGCTGAAGCTCATTAGTCGAGGTACTACTGCAGCTTTTTCGCGTCGGCGACACGCGCGTGGCGCAGCATCTCTCGGCGTATGCTGCCCACGGCCCGTTCGGCGTAATAATTCATGATTGGCAGATGGACGGGCGTCAGCTCGTCGTCGATTTCGAGCACGAGCATCTGCCGCGCGAACTGCCCGGCGAAGTACGAGCCGTGAACGTGGACCACCTTCTTCGGGCGGCGCTTCTCGCGAGCGCAGGCCTCGTTGAAGGTGCGGATGGTCCACACCGAGTCGACGTCCCAGCCACCGTAGATGCGCAGATCGATGAGTTCGCGTGTGTGGACGTCGATGATGAGTAGCGTCTGCAGCCAGATGCCCTTGGCCGTCTTCACGGCGAAGAAGTCGAGCGCCCAGAGGGCGTCCTTCACTGTCGACGTCACGCGTTCGAAGTCGAGCTTGCGGCCCGGTCTGGGCGAGAAGCCGTTCTTACGGAGGATTCGCCCGACGGAGGGCTCGGAGATGGTGATGCCCATGCGCCGAAGCTCCTCGCGGATGCGGCGCTGTCCCCACGCGGGGTTCTCGCGCTTGAGCGTGACGACCGGTTCCACCATCTTCTCGTCGATTCTCGGCCTGCCGACGACAGAGCGGCGTCGGCCTCACGAGCGGAAGAGCGTCGCCCACCGCTTGCTGGTCAGCACCGAGGCTGAGAGGAAGTGGCGCGTGAAGGGCTCGTTCCCGCGCGTGAGGAAGTAGGCGAAAACCTGCGCGGCTCGCGTCGCCATCGGGAGCGGCGCGGGCTGCGTGCGTCGATCCAGCTCGGCTTCGCGCAAGTCGCTCTGCGTCTTCAGCACGATGTTCTCGCGGTAGAGACGCATCGCCTCGGACATCGCCGAGGTGCGTGGTAGCCGGGTGCTGCGCTCGACGGCGGTGAGGAGGGCCTTGTAGTAGGTTAGCTCGAACACGCGCAGCGTGAGGTCCATGGCGCTGACGACGCGCTCGCCAATGCTGATGCAACGTGCCGTCGAACTCTTGGTGGCGCTACTCACTGGCATTCACACCATTGGAAGGTCTTGGAGTCGATCAGCCTGACGAGCGCCGCGTGCTGCAAGGGCGCCACGACCTTGACCGGGTCCTGGGTGAGCAGAGTCATTGCCCACCAGCACCTTGTACTTCGCTGGAATCCGACGCGTAGGTCGCGATGCTTCTGATGGTTCTCGCCTCGGGGGCATCAGCAGCGGCTTCTCCGAAGACCGCATGCCGAGAAGTTGGGCGCCAATTGCCCGGGCAAACACCTCGGCTAGCAATGAGGGCACGGCGTTACCGATCTGCTTCTGAACCACATGACGGCTGCCGCGTACCACGACGTCGTCGGGGAAGGTCTGAATCCGGCAGAGTTCTCGCATCGAGAGGCGCCGGTTGTCCCAGTGGAACGGACCGATGGCCGGGCCGGGCTGTGCCTGAACAGTCCACGACGGCTGGTTCTTCGCGAGCTTCAGTAGGAAGGACCAGTACCGGCGACGCCAACCGAACAGGGGGACGCCACCGCCACGGTCAGTGTGCCAGAGGTAGTTCGACCCCTCCGGAATCGACGGCAACAGGTCGGCCCAGTGCCCTGTGGCGGCGACGTCTTCTTCGGGAGCAAGGACGAGATCGCCAAGCGCATCCCAAGCGGTGTGCGGCGGCGCGAGATGCACATCTGCAGGATCGGATTCGGTGACCGAGACTCGATGGGTTGGCGAAGGGACGTTGAATACCTTGCCGTCGCGCGCACCAACCATGATGAGGCGTTTTCGAAGCTGCGGCACGCCGTAGCTCGCGGCGTTGACGACATGGAACACCGGTCGGTACTTGGTGCCGATGCGGCCATTGATCGCCTCGATCTCGTCGAGGAGCAGGCGCAGTCCTTCATCTTTGCCCCGGTAAGCGAGGCCTTCGACGTTCTCGAGCAGGAACGCGCGTGGCTTGGTCTGCTCCAGCATGCGCAGGTAGGCAGCGAGTGTTGCTGCCCGCGGGTCGCTCAGCCGGAGAGCGTCGCCTCGCGCCCAGTAGCCCGCCTTCGAAAAGGGTTGGCACGGCGGCCCGCCGATCAGAACATCCGCCTCGCCAATCTTCAGGCCGGCAGCCTTGAGCACGTCTTTGCCGCGGACCTTCAGGATGTCGGTCTCCATGACGGTCCACGACGGACGATTCTCACGCAGCGTCTCGCAGCACGCGTGGTCCATCTCCAGCGCGACTGCGGTCTCGAATCCGGCGGCCTCGAAGCCGTAGTCCAGACCCCCGGCACCCGAGAACAGGCTGATGACTTTGGGCTTGGTCATGCGGGTACTCCTACGAATAGCTCTGGCAAAAGGTCGGCGTACAGCGGAGCGAGTGCGCGGGCCTGGTCGAGACGCAACTCGTGTGCGTTCGAGAGGTCAGCGACGAACTGCACCCGCTTGATCCCTGCAGGTAGCGGTTGCGGCACGGTCGGAACGTCTACGGCGCGATACAATCTTAGGGTCTGTCTCGTGGCATCGAGGTCGAAGCGCACGTCATCGGCGTCGGCATCCGGCCAGTCGCGCCCCAGAGAGTCGGCGATGATGGTCTCCAGCCGGGCGGTAGCCCCGTCACCGACTCGAGTTCCAATCTGTTCGACGAGGTCGAACACGCTCACCCCGTGCGGAGTCTGCTGCAGCATGAGCGAGGCGATGACGGTCTCGCCCGTGATCGCAGTGCTCAGTTGGTCGAACTGGAAGTGGTGCTCGCGCAGCTTGGTCAGCGTGGACTTGATCTCGAGCCGATGTGATCCGAGCGCGAAGTCGTGAAGTTCGGTTGGTTCCGAGTGCCAAGCCGAGATTGCAACCTCTGGTACACGGGCCCACGCGATGATCGCGAGTTCGGCCCAGAGTCCTTGGACCGACTGCCTTGGCGCTCGGTTCAGAACACTAAACAGCGCGGTGATTCCGTCGAGCGTCCGCTCCACTTCCTCAGCAGAGGGCGCAGTGACGGAACCGTCGCCCACGTTGCCGAAGAATGCTCCGACCACCCGACAGAAGTAGCGCTCGAGTTCGGCATCGTCGGCGGTGCAGACGAGTACCGCGAAACGCACGTGTTCGGAAGCGCCATCGGCGCGGGCGACAATCATCTCTAGCGGAGGTGCGAAGGTGAGGTTGGCTAGCCGTCGCGGGGTTAGCCCGCTCCCAGTGGTCGCAATTAGGAGCGCCGGCTGATTGGCAGAACTGCGCGCGAGGCGAAGCGCTCCGGCACCATGCGCGATCGTGTACGTAGCCTCAGGCGAGGGGCGTGGTAGTGCGCGATATGTGCTCCAGAGGTCCGTCATTGTCCCTGCGCGATGACGTCGTCCTTGCGGAGCTTGGTGTGGATATGGACGGCGATTGCCGGCACCGGGTTCTTGAGGTCGGGAACGTTTGAAATCCGAAGCCAATGGATCTGGAGCGTGACGAACGTCGTGTCATGCATCTTCGCGTCGCCGGGATACTTCCCCTCGCCCTTGGCTGACGACCGGCCCTGGTGGAGCTTAAGGGCACCGGCTCTCGCATCCACGCTTCGCGCACGGGAAAGGCCTGCGTCCATCTTCATGACCAGGACCTGTGCTTCCGGGTTGTCGTCCAAGATGTCGCGCAGCGTGACGAGCTGCCCGTACCAGTCCGCGACGTCGCCGCCGCGAACCTGATAGGCGAGGAGCACATCGCGGAACAGTGGAGCAAGCGGAGCTGTCGCAACCCGGTGTTTGAAGAACGCCTCGTCGGCCTCGAAGATAAGGCCCGCTTCGAATTCGCGAAGCATCACGCCGTTGCGAGCGGAGGCCTCTGGATCAAGGTGAGGCTGCTCTTGCAAGAACCACTCATGGTCGGCCGAGATCCGATAGTAGGGGTCGGCGAGGACGTTCTTGCGGGTCGGCTTGAGCTGCGAGTCGAGGAAGAAGGCTCGTCGCCATTCCCGCAGCGGCCGGCCACGATGCTGCGCGAGCTGGGTTCGCACATCCTCCTCATGGCGCACATACGACCGATAGGCGTGAATGACATCGGGGTGCAGGTAGAGTCTGCAGAGTGAGAGGTACGCCTGCTTGTAGCCAAAGAAGCGGGCGCGCTGTTGGATGGTATCGGCGTTCCAGTCACCTGCGCTGCGCGGCATGTACGTGACCGTCAGCCCCTCGACGGTGAAACCGCGGTTGAGCTTTTCGCCACCGACAAGAATGTGGGTCTCGGCATTGTCCCAATCGACCTGGTCGTTGCCGTTGCTCGAGTTGACCTCGCTCAGGTGGACGTCGCTCACGCAGCGCCGGAGCTGCACGACCAGCTCGTCGAAGGTGGGCAGCGTTGAATCCGTCGTGCGCAGGTCATTGTAGGCTGGGCGAAACTCAGCGAGCGTATCGGTGCGCTCATCGCTGTCCTGGCTCCGCAAGCCGGTGGTCCACCTCCCGATGATCGCCTGCACCCACGCCAAGTAGCGCTTGTGGTCGTCCTGGTGCTGGCTCGGGTGGATCAGCATCGAGATCGGACGAGGCTGGTTCCGAAGGCCTCCCACGGCGGCGCCGACAAAGAAGACGCGCATCGCGCTGAGCAGCGTTTCGGGCGGTTCTTCAGTTGCGCTGACGTCCAAGTCGTGAGCTGGGATGGCGTGAACGAGCGCGGGGTTGGCGTCGACGCCAAAGAACGTCTGCCCGCCGGTGTAGCCATCGCCAGGGCGCACGAGCTCGGCGAACGCGGGGGAGAGCATGTCATCCAGCGCAATCAGCAGCGGTGCCTGCGGCGTCGCCGTGTACTGGAGGTAGGTGTGGTTTGGGAGTGCCGCGCGAACCCGTGCGATGCGCTTGTAGGTGGTTGATGCCTCGACGGCGTTCGGCTTCGTATTGAGGCCTGCCTGATCCGCTTCATCATCAAGAATCAGCGCCGGGATGCCGCGCAAGTCGACCTTGCTGAGGAGCGAGGCGAGGCCGTCGAGGTGGGTGTGGTTCTTCAGGACCAAGTAGAGCAGGGTCTTCTTGTCCTCCTCCCGAAACGATCCGTCGCGCCAGTCCTCGGCGGCACGCTGGAGATCTCTGACCGCATGCTCGCCGAACCCCTTGGCCGAGTTAAGGATGCGCCACGCGGATGGCCGCCCCGACGCTTCGCGGAGGTCCTTCTGAAATCGATCAGCGTTCTGCTGCAGGAGGTTGGTCGTCACGCCGGCCAACAGGATGATGATACGGCAGCCGTTGTCTCGCGCGAGGGCGCTGACCGTGGTCATCGACATCGTCTTGCCACTTTGGACGTAGCCGATGGTGAGGCCCGTTCGGGTATCGTCGGTGGCGCTGGTGAACGGGCGGCAGTTCCGCACGATTGCCAGGGCGTCGTCGCGCACCCGCGTGACTGCCTCAGGGGTCTTGAGCTTGCCAATCCTCTCCAGATACTGCCCGAGGCGGATCGTGGTCTCGCCGATCACGGGCGACCATTCACTGCCGGCAGGGGCAACCACACGGGCTTCGTCGAAGGTCGTTGTCATGAACTAGGAAGGCTCCACCGAGAGCGCGTTGAGGATCTTGTTCGCGCCGCTGCGCACGATGCTGGTATGGCTGATGCCGCTCTTGCGAGCCATGCGCTCCGACAGCGCAAGGGCGGCCAAGATGCGCAGGATCGGCTGCAGGGCCTGCTCGTTGTCGTTGATGAACGCGATGCTGAATCGGTGGTCGAGGTTGAGCCGAACGGAGAGGACCTCCTCACTGGTTGCGCTCTTCTCGACGGCCGCGACGAAGAAGTCAGCCGCTTGATCCTGGACGAGTTGGAGCACAACCCTGATGGATGAGCCCTCCCACGGCAGCACGAGGATGTGTTCGCGCTGCTGAAGCACCGCCTTGGGCTCGGGCGACGGCGACACCTGATCGACCTCGGCGGGGGGAGGCGCGGCGGCAACTTCGCTGATGGCCTTGCTCGTACCGGCGTCGGCGATGGCCTCGGAGGCATCTGCGAGCGCGTTCGCCCCAAAGTCCTTGGGAAGTTGGTCTGCCGTCTTCCGCGCGCGGTATCCGTCGGCCTGGTCGAGCAACGGGCAGTCAGGCGAGTTGATCTGTCGCCAAATCTTGTCGAGGAGTTCGTCTTCGTAGCCTCCCCACTGGATACCATCTTTCGTGTGCGAGACGTCGAAGCCCTCGACGAACATCTCGCCGATCACACGCTGTGACGCGAAGCTATTGGGCGTGCCGAAAAGAGCGGACGGCTTGTAGGCTTCTCCAACGCTGCCCTCGATGAGCCGACGTCGGCGGAAGACGCTGAAGCCGGCGTGGACGTGGCTACCCTTCTCGAGGATGCCGGCCCAGCCCGTGACTTTACGGTCGCCGAAGTCCACGTCGAACGTCTGGCGCCAGAGCCGCGAACTCGCGTTGCGAGTCTTGTAGTATGGGGCGTCGAGCAGTTTCGGTGGGTCGTAGGAGAGTTCTTCGACGCTGCCCGCAGTCGTGACACGGAGCTTGACGATGCCCTCGTTAATGAGGACGCGGTAGATGCTCTGCAGGTGATCTTTGATCTTCGCCAGGGTGCGGCCCTTTGGGCGCACCCTAAGGTCAGTGAGCGTGACGACGGTGAAGTGGTCGCTCTCTCTCGCCGTGGTCGTCTCGATCGGGAGCACCTCAGCCCCAGAGCGCATGATCGCCGGGATGTTGAAGGTCACGGTGCGCTGAACCGGCTCACCGAGCGCGGAGGTGCGAACGGTCCACTTCTTCGCAAACCAGCATGCTGCCGCCTTCATGCCGAGGCCGAACTCGCTGAGGCCGGTGGCATCGGTAGGTGGCGTTGCCGGTGAGAAGGCCCGCGGGAAGTCCACCCAGGCGATGCCACCTGCGCGGTCGGTGATCGCGATCTCGTTGTCGTCGATGTTCACGTCGATCACGAGCGGGCCTGCGTGGCCAGCGTCGGCGAGGCGCTGTTGGTTCGAGAGGAAGCTCTGGATCGAGTTGTCGATGAACTCGGCAAGGGCGAACCAAGGCTTGTAGTTGAGACGCGCGAACGCGGCGTACATCCCCACCTGTGGGCGGATGTTGAGCTGACTCGAATGGGTGACCGACCGTGTGGCGGCGGTTGGCGTGGCTTGGTGTTCGGTGGCCTTCGCCTTGCTCGTCGTCCAGATGCCTTCCGAGAGCATCGCCTGCACATAGCGGTCGATGTTCTCCGGCCGGAACGCATACAACGTCTCGCCCGACGTATTCTCGTGCGTGGCGAACCCGGTGTCGGCGGCCTCTTCGAGCAGCGACAGAGGCATGAACATTGAGAACCGGGTCGTTCGACCCATGCGGCGGTAAGGATCGAAGGCGACGATGACGGCCCGTCCGGGGCCCTGCTCCTGCCAGATGCCAAGCAGCAACTCGTGGCGGTTCGGGTCGTCGATGATCGGTGTGCCCTGGGCCGGGTTCTGGAAACGGCGTTCGAGGTGGCGACCCCGAGCACTCCCGCCGATGCGGCGCGCATAGATGGCTACGTTGAAGGTCTGACTGTCGACGGTGAGCGTTCCCTTGGTTGGCCAACCCGAGCCGGCGTCGACGACCGCCAGCGCCGGTCGCAGCAGTTCGCCGAGGCTCATCGCGGGCGAGGCGTCGTCGCGTGCTGCGCGCTCGGCACGACCGGGCGACTTCTCCGCCACGTCTACACCAACCTCCTCGTCATCATCCTCCTCATCCAGCGCCGTCGCGCTCTCGGAGCGGAGCTGGCTCACGTAGTTTCCGAGCAAGGTGCGCCCGTGCGTCGCCTGCAACTGCGCTCGGAGCGAGTTCGGATCAGTCCTGAGCAGGGTCGCCAAACGACGAACGGCGCGGGCATCCTCGCGCACCTCGGACACCGTCTGGTCGAGATCGAACTCCTGTGCGACGGGATCGAGACGAAACGCCAACTCGGCTTGCAGGTCTTCGAAAGAGCGCCGCGCCTGACCTCCGAGGTTCGTCGCGACCAGGTTCCAGTCTGCCAACGTCAACGGCCCCGTGTGGCTGACCAAGTTCGTGAGATCGGGTCCCACACGCGTCATCGCCGCTACGACCATCTGCTCGTGCGTCCGAGCGCGCGGGAGACCATAGTGATCGACGATTCGCCGCAAGTCGTCGATAGGCAGAACTCGGAGAAGGCGGCGAGACAAACGTGCAGGGCGACCGGGCGGCATGTTGGAACCTTATACGACACGCTCCTCTCGACCAGAGGAGCCACGCTCTGCCTTAGACGATTTCTCGATCAGACTCAACACATGTTCAGGTGTGCGGCAGCATCTGCGCGAGCAAAGACGCGAGGTTACGGCTCAATGGCGACCGGTAGGCCGACCTGGGTGGCGACCGGCGTCCTGATGTCGGTGTCGACGCCGGGCGTCTCGACAGAGAGCACCAGCGCGTAGCGCACGCCGTGCTCGCTGCGTTCGCGCTTGGACTGGTCCTTCCTCCAGCCGCTCACCGGGTAGACCGCGATGACGGCGACGTCGGCGGCATTGCACGAGAGGATGTCCGAGTGGAGCGAGCCTCGGTTGCGGGCGTGCTCGCCGAGGCACCACTCCGACGAGTCGCCGCCGGTGGTGGGCTTGGCCTCGTCCTCCTCGATCGCCTGCTTGTTGAGGCGCTTGTGGAAGTCGGCGAAGGACTCGGTGGGGCCCTTCACGTCGAAACGCAGGCCGTGGGACTGGTAGCGGTGCCGCTTCTTCCAGCCGGGTCGGCCGGGGTTCGGCTCGATGAAGTACGAGAGAGTGATGCGCAGGCGCGCCGGCGTAGCACCGAGTTCCGCGAGCACGTCGCGCGGCCACGGCAACTCGAAGAAGTGCAGCTCGCGCATCTGGCCGTCCACGAAGGGGCGGATGCTGCTCTGCGCGACGAGGGTGAGCGCGTCGTTGGCGCACCGCAGCGCACGCTCGGCGCTGGGCACGCCGAAGCCGTAGCGTTGGACGAGCTTCGCGCGGGCGCGCTTGCCGCTCGCGCCGAGCAGGTGGGGCTGCATCTGCGCCGACCACTCTGCGGAGTGGACCACTAAGAGTTCCTGTCAAAAGTAGTCCCATAGGTACGCCAGGATGCATCCGCTTCCTGGCGTGCGTACCTCCGGGGGCATGAGGCGTGAACTGGTGCCTGATGCCCTCTGGAAGCGGAGCGCCCCACTGCTACCTCGTCGTCGCCGAGCCTCCACGCGAGGGCGGCCCAGGTGCGATGACCGGGCGGCGCTGCGCGGCATCATGTTCGTGCTCAAGACAGGCATCGCCTGGGAGGACCTGCTGGCCGAGGTTTTTGGCGTGAGCGGCACCACCTGCTGGCGTCGGCCGGACGAGTGGGCGCGTGCCGGGGTGTTCGAGCGGCTCCAGCAGCGACTGCTGGATGAGCTGGGCATCCTGGTGCGCATCGACTGGCGGCGTGCGGCGTTCCACTCCGGCAGCGTCCGGGCGAAAAAGGGGGCCCAAGGCCGGCCCGAACCCCACGGACAGAGGGAAGAAGGGCACCAAGCACCATGTCGTGACGGACAAGAGGGGCAGTCCGCTGGCGGTGCTGCTGACAGCAGCGAACGTCCACGACAAGAAGTGTGCGCTGCCGCTGCTGGACGCCATCAGGCCGGTCCACAACGGACGCCGAGGTCAGCCTCGCAAGAGGCCCAAGAAGGGACACGGTGACAAGGGGTACGACTACTCGAACATCCGGCGCGGTCTTCGCAAGCGCCGCATCATCCCGTGTATTGCGCGCAGAGGTATCGAGTCGAGTCAGCGGCTCGGCCGACACCGGTGGGTCGTGGAACGCACGTTGGCCTGGCTCCACAACCTCAAGCGGCTGCGCATCCGCGAGGAGCGCCGGGACGACATCCACCTCGCCCTCCTTCACCCGGGCTGCAGCCTCATCCTGCTGCGGAGGCTTGCCGGGCATTATTGAAAGGAGTTCTTAGCGCTGGCCGAACTTCACGGCGGCCTGCAGGCGGATGACGTCCGTCAGCGCGCCCGGGTCCACCAGCTCCATGGCCGCCTGCTGGGAGAGGCCGGCGTAGCGGCGCTTGCGGTACTCCTCCTCGTCCTCCTCACCGCCGCCCTTGTCGCCCTTGTCGTCACCGCCGCCCTTGCCGTCATCCGGGCGGAGGGACAGCGACTGCGCCGGGGACAGCCCCTTCTCGATGTGCACCGACGAGAGCGCGTCCGCGCGCAGGGAGGTGAACAGGCTGGCCATGGAGAGGCAGAAGACGACGGCAACGGTGAGGTTCTTCATGGGGGGGCTCCGTTTCTCTTGAGGGGATGACGCGCGGCCTCGAACGGAAATTCAAGGGGCCGTCGGCGCCTTCATGGTGCGGATGTATCCCACCAGTGCGTCAATCTGCGCTGGGGTGAGCTTGTCCTTGAAGGGCTTCATCTTGCTGTTCCGTGGATCGCCGTCGGCAATCACCTTGCGGATGTCGGCGTCCGTCCGGGACTGCTGCCAGGCGGGCCGGCTCATGTCGCCGATGGACTCCTTCTGGCCCATCTTCGTCTGCGCCTTGCCGTCACTGCCGTGACACACGGTGCACTTCGCCTTCCACACGTCAGCAACAGCGTCCGCGTGGGCGCCGGTGGCTCCACCCAGGCTCAGGACCAGGACCAGCCGCTTCATCATCGTCGGGGGCTCCTCGCGGACGGCATGCCGGGCCCTGGGCCCGGGTCCCCGAGCATACGCCGAAGAGGCCCGTTCGCACGCGCGACGGCGGCGGTGCGGACGCCGCCTACTGGCAGCCTGCCGTGGAGGCGTGCTTGTCACAATCCATGGGGCGTACGGCCGCCGTCAGGCCATCCGCCTGGAATACCAGCTCCGGTTTCCAGTCCGGCGCTTCGAGCGTCCCCCTGTTGCGCAGGAGGACGAGCCGCTCCGTCGGGGGCAGCGGGGCGTTCTGTTCGCACACCCTTCCGCCGGGCGCCGGCGGAGCCACGACGGGCGCGCCGGCGCCGGGGTTGCCCAGCCAGCACAGGCCCACCAGCAGGTTCACGTCGAGCTTCGGCGGGATGACCAGCTCCGGCCCCAGCTCCGCGCATTCGCAGCCGCCCACGCCGCAGGCGTTCTCCTGGCAAGCGGGCATGGGACACACCGAGCCCCAGGCATCACTGCATGCCAGTGCCTCCCAGCGCATGCGCGTCACCTGGACGCCCTGCTCATCCATGACGCGCGTGCCCAGCCGCACGGGCTGGTGGGTCGCGCGTGCTTTCTGACGGGCCTCCTGCATCATCAGCACCAACTCGCGCTGCGCGGCGCTGAGTCGCTGGCGCTCCGTCATGCCCTGGAAGCTGGACACGGAGAGGGTGGCGAAGAGGCCAACCAGGGCCACCACGACCATCACCTCCAGCAGCGTCATGCCTCGGTTCCGTGGCCGCATGTCAGCCCCCCGTTCCCACGAACGCGAAGTTGCGAGGCGCCAGGCGGATGACGCTGTGCCGGCGCTTGTAGCCATCCCGGAGGTTGCCGTCGTCGTCTCGCGCTCCGGGCGCTTCGTTCCCCGTCAGCTCGGCGCGCTGCGAGCGCGCGGTGATGGACACCTCCACCACGCGCATGTGGCGCATCAGCTCGTCACCCGCGCTGCCCGGGCCGCGGTCCGGTGGAACGGGCACGCCCGGGTCCCAGGCCCAGGAGATGTGCGCGGCGCAGGCGGCCTGGGTGCAGGTGGCCAGCGAGGGGCGCCCGGCCTCCGCGTCCGGGAAGAAGCGCACGGGGGCGCCAGGGAGCACGTTGGGTGCAATCACGCCCAGCCGGACCTGCAACTGCTCGATGTCCTGGGACACCGCGGTGTAGCCCGCGGGCCCCATGGGCCCATCCGCGTCCATCTCCAGCACGGGCGTGCCGCCGGGCCAGTTCACCCGGTAGCTGCGGCTGGTGAGCGGGAGCAGGTACATGCCCCCTTCGCGCGGCTCCCGTGTGCCAAGCCAGGGCGACTCGGGAAGCGCCACGGCATCGGGATGACAGTTGCCGTCGGCGGGCGCGGGCCGGCCTGGGATGGCGGGCGTCCACTCCACGCCTTCCGCCACGAGGTTCGTCACCTGCCCCACGCAGGCCCAGCCCCGCTCGTCTTTCGTGCCCGGGAACACCACGGCGATGAACGCATTGTCCAGGTAGGCGGGGGGCAGGCCTCCGATGCACAGCGTGTCCTCGAACCAGGCCGCAGTCGCCGGCAAGGGACACTGCTCCAGCAGCACCATGCGCGCCGGGTCCGTCTCCCAGACCTCCAGGGCATCCGACAGCAGCGCGGCGTTGGCGGGTGGGACGAAGGTGGCGTCATTCGGGAAGGTGGCCTGGGGCCGGGCCCACACGGCGTAGAACAGGTCTGCTTCGCCGGCGGGAGTCCGGCCGCCGGTGAGGGAGACGCTGCCGATGCCCGCGCCCGCCCGTTGCACGCCGAACGCCATCAAGTCACGCGCGGCCCGGCCCTTGTTCTGTGTCTCCATGATGCGCTCTTCCAGCAGGCCCCGGCGCTGGAGGTGGACGCTCACGCCAATGGCGGTGGCGAGCACCACCATGGACATCGATGCGGCCACCATCAGCTCGATGAGCGTGAAGCCGTGCGGCGTCGTCGAACGAAGTCGCTTCATGGCGCCATCCGGGTCTGCAGGGCCACCGCGCGGCGGGGCGCACCGGGCTCTTCCATCCAGCTCACGGTGACGCGGACGTTGACGACCTGGTGCAGGGCCAGGTTGCTGGCGTGGGGAAGCGGGATGGCGCGGTTCAGCGCGGGCTCGCCTGTCTCGGCGCCCTCGAAGGGTGGGTCCACGTCCAGCGTCAGCGTGTAGGCCATTTGCGGCGTCGCGGCCGGAAGGGGCGGCGTCTCCGTCATGCGGCCATTGGCGGACCACCACACGTCACGCCTCGTGTTGTCGAGCTGCTTGATGTTGACGCAGGGGTCGTTCAGCGGCTCGCCCACGCAGCGGAGGTTGACCACACGCTCCAGCTCCTGCTCGGCGATGAGGCTCGCCTGGCTCAGGTTGTTGTTGCGGCGGTTGTGACGGGACGCGGTGCCCAGCGTGAGCATGATGCCCAGGATGCCGAGCATGAGCACTGCGGCGGTGGCGATGGTCTCCAGGATGCTGAGGCCGCGCGGATGGGCGTGGAGCCTGCGCCGGTTCATGGCACCACCTCCTGGACGCGTGAGCCGGACTGCACGTCCCAGATGAGGACCCGGGAGCTGCTTCGCGGCGACTCCGAGGTGGGGTTGTTGTACGTCCCGCTTCCCAGTGCGCGCACCTGTCCGTTCTTCACGATGAGCAGGTGATTGTCATAGAGCACGGGCGCGTGCGTGCCGTGGCCGTCGATGGGGGTGTCGTTGCCCGCGAGCGCATTGCCCGAGGTGCTGTAGGCGTAGACCCTGCCGCTGGTGGTGCTGTCCAGGTCGCACGCGCTGGCGGCGCGGCCCACGGCGCTGGTGGTGAAGACGCCATCCTGGGTGGTGGAGACGCCGCCCCAGACGACCTGGCCCGCGCCCAGCTCGCGTGTCCATTCGAGGTGCGCGGGGCAGTTGGCGCCTGGACGCGTGGCGGGCACCGGGTCGCGGTCCTCGAAGGCCATCAGGTGATAGCGGGGCCGTGGGTCGGCGGTGTCGTCCGGCTCGTTGGCGATGTCCGGATTGTTGGCGGTGCCGAAGTACAGCCGCACCCGGCGGGAGCCGCTGTCAGGCACCACCGACGCGGAGATGGTGGAGTAGATGCGTTGGCTGGTGGGGTTGCGGATGCCGGGCACGGCCTGCGCGTCCGCGACGACACAGGAGGCCAGCACCTTGCCCAGCGGCGTGTTCGACCCGGTGTTCGAGTAGGTGGGGTTGATGCGGTAGATCTTCCCCGAGGTGGACGGGACGTAGATGACGTCGACGTTGCCGTCGCCATTCACGTCCAGCGGGATGGGCTCTCCGCCGATGCCTTCATTCGCGTCCGCGGTGGTGCCCAGCGTGACGACGCCCGCCAGCCGCGCCTTCGCGCTGTTGCCCGTCACCTGCGCGGGCAGGCCCGTCTTGAGGTCCATCAGGTAGACGGTGCCCACCGTGCCGGACTCAGGCGAGTAGTCCGTGCCGAACATGGACACCCACTTCTTGCCACCCGCCTGGCCGAAGTCCATGCGCACCAGCGAGGGCGCATGGCGCGAACCGCGTGTGTCGGGCTTGGGCGTGGCGCCGGTGAAGAGCGCCGGCAGCGGGTTGCAGCCGTTGCCGCTGCCCGTGCACGGAATGCCCGCTGACGTGAAGCGGTCCCGCTTCATGTCGAACTCCCACAGGGGCGTGGGGTAGCTCGAGTCCGTGGGGTTGGTGACGTCGAGCGCGAAGAAGACGCTCTGCTTGGGGCCCGTGGCGCTGGCCAGCACCGTCTTCGCGCCCTCGTTCCGGGCAGGGCGGGGACGCCAGGCCTCGTCGGTCTCCCGAGGGTCGTGGCCGGTGTCCGGGCGGTAGTCATCGCTCCGCAGGTCCACGTCCGCCACGGAGGGCGTGGCGTCCATCGTGGCGCGCTCGGTGGAGTACGCGTCGTTGGCGCGGCGGTAGTTCTCCACGTAGTAGGGCAGCATCTTGAAGGGCAGGTAGGCGAACAGCTCGTTGCCCGCGCCGTAGTCATGGCCACTGGCGCAGTTGCCGGCGCGGCCGAAGTAGCCCTGGTACTCCACGCGGCCTGGCGTGCAGGGGTCATCCCCCGTGCGGAAGTAGCCCGTGCCCAGCGCGTGGAGGTACCCCTGCGTGGTGCCCACGTACGTCACCGTGGGGCGGCCCGTGTTGGCCGCGCTGAAGTTCTCCGTGAACTTCCGGCGCTCCGCGTCCAGGTTGCGGCCTTCGAGCAGCCACGCGGGCACGTTGGGCGGCCCGATGACGGCCGCGGTGGACAGGTTGATGCCGCCCAGCGGCCAGGTTCGCATCCGGTTGCGGATGACCGAGGACTGGCGGTCCTCCCAGCCGTAGAGCCAGTCGCGCAGCGCCACGCGGTCATCCGCGGTGCAGCCGTTGCGGCCGTCCAGGTCATACAGGTACACGCTGCCGTTGCGGCGGGTGCAGTAGGTGTCTGGGAAGAGGGGGCTGGTGGTGTTGGTGCGCGCCATCAGGTCCTTCACGTCGATGGCCTGCTGGTTCGCCGGATTGAGCGTGACGAGCCTGCGCGTGTCGAGCGGCTCGCCGGGGCGGGTCTCCAGCGTGCGCATCAGGTCGCGCATCCACTTGCCGGAGTCCCAGACCTCCTGGGTGGGCTCATAGGGCACCAGCGTGGCGGGCTCGTAGAGCTTCTTCAGGTAGATGTGGCCCCGGTCGATGGTGTCCGGACGGTTGTCGTAGGTGCGGATGGAGACCTGGTCCACACCTCCGTCGGCGACCCAGGCGCGCCCGGGCGTTTCATAGACGCCGTGGATGACGGCGTTGGCCATGGGGATGAGCGACGCGCGGCCGTATTCACCGCTGCGCTGCGCTTTGTAGGAGACGTTGATGTTGTGGATGGTGGGCTGGCAGGACTCACCCGGGCTCTCCATCACCGCGCGCCAGCACAACTGTGTTCCCACGCGGCCCTGCTCCAGGAAGTCCTGCAGGACGGCTGTCTCATTGCGCACGCCGCCGTCGCTGTCCGGGATGGGGACCCGGAGCCAGTTCGGATTGTCGTTGAGGATGTACGTGGGATTGGAGGTGTTGCAGGGCTCCTGGCAGACCTTGCAGTCCAGCGCCACGTCATAGCTGATGTCCGGCCTGCGCTGGCCCGTGCCGCCGTCCGGCAGCTTGACGGAGAGCGAGCAGGGCGCGACGCCGCCGCCATCCGCCGCGTAGTAGGGCTGGTCCTCCACGGTGAACGTCACCTCGGTGATGGTGAAGTCCAGGGAGATGTCCGGAGAGATGTCCGACACCACGTCGGAGCGGTAGGAGCCGTTGTTCTGTTTGTTGATGAGGATGACGATGTCGCTGTACGTGCGGTCACCGCCCGCGTTCTGGTCTTCCCAGCCCAGAATCCAGACCAGGGGGTTGTCACGCGGCGCGCCCACAATCGTGTGCGCCGCGCGGCGGTTCACGGAGGGGACATCCTGCGTCTGGTCGAACGGGAAGACGACGCCGCCATAGGCCGGGTCGTTCTCCAGCCGTGGGTACACCATGGGATTCAGCCAGTTGGTGCGGAGGTTCTTCTGCCTCACCACGAGCGGGTCACTGCCCTGGTGCAGGTCCATGTTGAGCGGCGTCTTGGTGAAGAAGACGTTGATGTCGCCGTGCATCCACAGGTCACACTGCACCTCGCGCCCATCCGTCGTCGGACGGGTGATGAAGCACGAATCCGTGGCCGGGCCGTACACCTGCTCCACGTAGGTGACGAGGAAGAAGACGATTTCACGCCGGCCCGCGAGGCGTCCCATGGGGACGACCTGGTCCTCGGCCTTGGTGATGGCGGCCGTTGTGCTCTTGCCGGTGATGAGGCGGCCCGCGCTGTCGAACGCGCTGGCCTTGTAGTCAGGGATGCCGTCCGCCTCATCGGATTTGTCCCAGGCCGTGCCGGTGCGCATGACCTGGCCGTTGCCGTCGAGCGTCCAGCCCTGACGTGGCGCGAAGCACTCCGCCGATTCCGATTCGTGGCACGACGTCTCGTCGTCGTCCGTGGAAAGGAAGACGAGGTTGCCAATGCCTCTGTTCCCGTTGAGTGCATGCCGGGGCTCCAGCAGGTTCGGGATGTGCGGGAACAGGCCCTGGTCGCTGAAGTAGGTGTCGATGATGCCGGAGGTGACAGCGCTCTGCCTCAGGTTGTCGCGTCCGTGGTAGGGGTCATACGCGAGCAGGTCGTTCGCGAAATCACGCACCGGGCGGCCCACCACGCCGCCGGTCGAGGGCCGGGTGGGGTAGTCAGCGCGCCCCTGCCACCTTCGAGGTCCCGTATCGGCGGTGTAGCGACTGCCGGCGTTACACGGACCCATCAACAGTTCGGGCTCGCGCAGCGTCACCGTCCCCGCGTCGCCCCAGCGCCGGTGGATGAACGTCCGGTTGGGACAGCGGGGCGCCACGCCGATGTAGCGCGTGGGGTTGAGGTTGTAGAGGTCCTCGTGGAAGTCGGGCACGCCGTTGTTGTTCTTGTCCAGCAGCCGGTCGTCATCGGAGTCCTCTCGCGTGCCGTTGTCGTCGATGTATTCGGCGTCGATGAGCTCGTCGTAATAGAACCAGCCCAGCGTGCTGGAGGCGCCGCTGCCCGCGCGGTCATCGACGATGAGCGCGGTGAGCTCCTGCTCGAAGGGCAGGATGATTTTCTCCGGGTCCAGGACGTTGAGGTTGGTGTTGAGCCGCAGCTTGGGCGGGTTGTCATCCGTGACGATGATGGCGCTGGGGATGCCCGCGTCCCTGCTGAAGTCGGGTTGCTTGTCCTGGTCCGTGGTGTCGATGCACAGCGCGAGGCTGTTGGCGCCGCCATCCGTGCCGCCACTGCCCGTGTCGCCGCCGGGACTTTGGGCGAGCACGGCTCCCGCGGCGGCCACGGCCACCGCGGCCATCCAGGTTCGAGTCCAGCGCATGATGTCCCCCCTGGCGGCCGGTGCTTCAGGGCCGCCCGATTCAGGTGCAACGGATTGCGGTCGAAGGCTTGGGAATCAGAATGTCGGAAGGCCGCTGCTGGAGGTGCCGTTGCCCCGGCAGCCCATCTTCATGCCGTAGCCGCACGCGAGCCCTCCCGGGGTGCTGCTGTGCTCCAGGAGTGAGCGGACGATGGTGCGGTAGGGGAGGCCCGGGCCTGGGGGTTGGACCTCGCCCACCGACACCAGCCAGATGCGGCCGTTGGCGTCGGCGTTGCGGTCGGCGTCGTCGTCGTCCTCCACGACGAAGACGCGGAAGGAGACGCTGCGAGCCTCCGGGTAGGCGCGGATGGGCTCGCCCTCCACGTCGTTGATTTCGACGGAGGCGCCCGGCACGGTGTCGTCGATGGCCGTGCCACGCGCCAGCGTGTACGGCGTCTGGGGAATGAGCTCTCGCCAGGGCACGCCGCCCGCGGCGACGTCGGGCAGGCCCTGCTCGGCCACGACCTGCAGGCGCTGCAGGACGTCCTGGCTGTAGCTGCCAACGCCTCCCGCGACGGGGTTGTTCATCATCGCCAGGACGACGGCGCGCCCTTCAGCCATGCCCGCCTCGGCGGCGAAGAGGGCTTCACGCGAGCGGCGCTCATGGGATTGGAGCGTGCTCTCCGTGGTTACCGCGCGGAGGGACACGAGCACGCCCGCGGTGACCAGCGCGATGAGGCCCAGCGCCAGCAGCAGGGTGAACCCTCTCCTCGCGCCAGAGGCGTGTGCGGGCTTGCGGGTCGGATGACAGCGCACCGGGGACTCCTTGCCCTGAAGGGCAGCAGGGAAGCGCAGGTGTCTGTCTCAGCAATCCTCAGGCCCGCTCTCGCGATGCAGCCATGCCAATGCATCCAGCCGCTTGGCCAGAGGCCTGGGTAAAGCCTGACACGGAATCACACGACACGAATTGCGGACCTCGCAAAACTTGCGAGTCAGCGACAAAGTGGGACGGACCGTGAGGCTCATCCCAGGGGGCGAGACGGGTGGTGGCTCCGTGACAGTCTCACGGAGCGTCGAGTTTCAGCCGCGCCCTCGAGGCCAGAACGTCACGTCGCGTTCCGGCGCGTTCAACCAGACGGACTTGAGGAAACGCACGGCGTTGCGGTCCGCGGTGTCATGCCGGCTGGTGAAGACATGCGCCGTGCCCAGCAGCAGCAGCACCGCCAGGGATGCTCCCAGCGCGGGCACCGCGGGCCACGTCTGGCCGGGCTTCCGCGCCAGGCTGACGAAGACCCAGGCGGCGGTGCCCAGCAGCAGCCCCGCCAGCACCCCACCCGTCAGTCCCGCCGGCAGCCCCAGGAAGGTCAGCACGCCAGGCGGGAAGTAGCCCGCGCGCAGCAGCGGCAGCGCCAGGGCGCCCACGGCGTTGGAGACATCATCGGGGATGTAGTTGATGAAGGTGGCCACTCCGGTGGCGACGATGGACACCGCGCACAGGAGCGCGGCCACGCCCAGGGCCCACGTGCCCTGGCCGGCCGCGCGCAGGCGCTCCAGGAAGAGGCCGGCCGGCAGCAGGAGGAAGGGCACCAGGCCGGTGAGGTGACGCGGCCCTGTCGTCCAGCCCCACGAGTCGTAGGAGAACGACGAGGTGAAGTACGTGTAGCCCAGGAGCAGGGCCAGGCTCAGCCACGCCAGCGCACGGGCTTCCGGCGACTGGCTCCGGCGGCGCCACACGAGCAGCAGCCCCGGCAGCGCCAGCAGGAGGAAGGGCGCCAGGGTGAACAGGCCCCGCAGCGGGGAGAAGAAGGACAGGGCGAAGGCACGCGGGTCCGGCGTGCGGATGCCCAGGAAGCCGCCCAGGTGCCAGGGCTGGTAGCCCGCGTCGTTGAGGTACTTGTAGCCGCTCGTCAGCGGGTGGCCGAACGTCACCTGGTGGTAGGCCATCAGCGCCACCAGGAAGGGCAGGGCGCCCAGCGTGGCCAGCCCCGCGGCCCGGCCCAGGCGCGCCCAGCGAACACGCGCGGGCGCGTCCTGGAAGGCGATGGTGAGCACCGCGTACAGCACCAGGCCGAGCACGCCCAGCGCGCCAGTGTACTCGGCGGCCACGGTGGCGCCCGCGAAGGCGCCCGCCAGGACATAGCCCCGCTCGCGCCATTCGCCACGCGCGCAGCGCCACAGCGCGTAGAAGCTGGCGAAGAGCAGCACCGCCGTCGTCTGGTGGCTCATGAAGAGCAGCGAGTAGCTGAAGGCCAGCGAGCCCAGCCCATACGTCACCGTGAGCGCGTCCGCGACGAGCGGCTCCAGGGACGCGCGCAGGTAGCGGCGCACCAGCCACAGCAGGCCCAGCGTGGGCAGCACGGTGAGCAACAGGCGCGAGAAGAAGACCAGGGGGACTTCTGGCACGGCATGCCGGTGGCCGCCGCCCACCGCGCGCAGCGCGGCGTAGAGGGGCACGGCGGCGAACGACAGCAGCGGCGCCTTGCTGGGGTAGTACTTCCCGTCCTTCACGGACAGGTCTCCGACCTTGCCGTAGTCGTGCAGCGCCTGGTTGATGTGCAGGGTGCCGTACTCCACCAGCGCGCGCGTCTGCCACAGCCGGCACAGCTCGTTGGGCGAGCGCAGGCCCGGGTGGTACGGGAACAGCAACACGTACAGCGCCGCCAGGGCGGCCCACACGGCGCGCGGCGCGCCTCGGGACGGCAGGGGCTGGCGCTCGGGAGTGGGGGCCGTGGTGGGCTCCGGGGGCGCGTCGGCGGGCAAGGGCGTGGAGTTCATGGCAGCGGGGCCCTGCTCTCGGGCGAGGCCGCCTCGGAAGGCGGCTGCGATTCAATGGACAGCCGGGGTGTCACGCGTGGCGGCGGTGCCTCACGCATCGCCCCCGGTGGCGCGGGCCACGGCGAAGAGGCTCATGCCCACCGGCAGCTTCACGTGCGACTCCGCCCGCGCAATCAGGGGCGCCAGCGTGTCGTAGAGCTTGAGCTGGAGCTTGGGCACCGAGCGGCGGCGCAGCAGGCGGCTGTTGACGAACCATCCCGGCAGGCCGGCCAGGTTCATCCACTCCAGGGTCTCCACCTGGAAGCCGTTCTCCTCCAGCACCGCGCGCAGCGTGGAGGGCGTGTAGCGGCGGTAGTGGCCCACGGCCTCGTCGATGGCGCCGAAGAGCTGCTGGAGCGCGGGCACCAGGATGACCACCCTGCCTCCGGGCGCCAGAATCTGCTTGAAGCGCCGGACGGCGGACGCGTCATCCGGGATGTGCTCCAGCACGTTGGAGAGGACGATGGTGTCCAGCCGCTCCGTCTTGAGCGACTCCCAGTCCGCCAGGGCCACGTCGGACAGGTACGGCCGGATGTGCGGCTTGCCGCGGAAGAGGTTCTTCAGGCGGTCCACGTAGAAGCGGTCCACCTCCAGCGCGATGAGCAGCTCCAGGCCCGACTCCAGCTCGCGGGTAATCGTGCCGATGCCGGCGCCAATCTCCAGCACCCGGCGGCCCAGGTGCTCGCGGAAGCGGCGGCCCAGCCACTGGTTGTAGTGGACGGCGCCGTCCATGCGCTCCAGCGTGGTGTAGCCCTCGTGCTGGTTGTCCGCGTCGTCGCGCACCGTGGCGTAGCGGACCAGCGTCTTGAGCCGGGACAGGTGCGCCGCGGGCGTCCGGCGAGGCACCGCGCCAGGGGGCAGCGTCACCTCGGTGAGGCGGAACAACTGCGCGGCCAGCTTCACCACCAGCTCCGCGTCCACCGCGTCGTCGTCGCTGGTGAGCGTGACGGAGCGCAGCGCCTCGGTGCGGAAGGCGCGCAGACCGGTGAGCGGGTCCGTCAGCGGCACGTCGGTGACGAAGCGGGTGACGTGGCCCAGGGCCCGGTCCGCCAGCAGCTCCGGCGCCAGCCCCTGCGCCGTGCGCAGGCCGAAGACGGCGTCCGCGGTGTCCGCCTGGATGGGGCGCACCAGCGCGTCATAGACGTCCTGCGAATACGAGGTGTCTGGATCCTGCAGCACCGTCACCGCGCCCGACACCTTCTCCAGTGCGGCACGGATGGCCGCGCCCTTGCCACCCGGCACCGTGAGGACGTGCACGTTGGGCGAGGAGGCGGCGTCGATGGAGCCCTCTCCTGCGAGGACGACCTCCGCGCCAGGAGGCAACGCTTGGGCGAAGCGGGAAGCGGCAGCCGCGGTGTCGGGCGAGAAGGGGAGGACGAAGGAAAGCGGTGGCGTCACGCCGGGCTGACTAGCACAGCCGGCTCGGCCATGCGCGTCAGTGCCCGCGAAGAAGCGTGGATGGAGGGCATCCAGGCGACTGCGGAACGATGGACAACCCCGCGGGGACACGGCACGCTCGTCGCGGTCCCCAAGCGTGTGGGTGTAGGTCGGCGGAGTGCCGCCAGGCCGTGGAGTCGCTCTGGAGACAGCAGGGAGACGTGACGTGGATGGAACCGGTTTCGACCCCGCCGGCGGTGCCGGTGGCCTGACGCCCGCGGGCCTCATGCAGTATGTGCGCGCGGTGTGGCGCCGCAAGTGGGTCGTCCTTGGCGTGGCGGTGGTGGTGGCGGCGCTCACGGCCGCCCACACGTTGCGCCAGCCCAAGGTGTACTCGGCCAGTGCCTCGCTCATCATCGACGTGATGGCGCCCCGCTTCCTGGATGGGGAAGTGAAGGAGGTGATGGGCGAGGAGCGCAGCAACTACTGGTTCAACAAGGAGTACTACGCCACCCAGAGTCAAATCATCACCTCGCGCGCGGTGGCGGGCCGGGTGGTGGACAAGCTGGGCCTGTCCACGGACGCGGACTTCCTGGGCATGGCGCACATCACCGACGAGAAGGCGCGCCTGCAGGCGATGCAGGGCGCGGACGCGGTGGCGCTGGTCCAGTCGCGCATCCGGGTGATTCCCGCGAGGGACTCGCGGGTGATGAACATCGCGGTGGATGACTTCGACGCCAGGCGTGCCGCGCTGCTGGCCAACGAGGTGGCCGCCGCGTACATGGCGGAGAACCTGGCCCTCAAGCTCCGGACGACGGAGGACGCGCGCGACTGGTTGGAGATTCGTCTGGCCGAGCTGGAGTCGCAGTCCAAGACGAGCGAGCTGGCCGTCTACGACTTCAAGAAGGACGCGGACATGCTGTCCACGTCGCTCGAGTCGAGGATGAGCATCGTCAGTGAGCGCATCAACAGCTTCAACCTGAAGCTGACCGAGGTGCGCATCCAGATTGCCGCTCAGCAGGCGCGGGTGGAGGCCATCCACCGGCTGCGCAAGGCATCTCCGGAGGATGAGACGTGGGCGGAGGCGCTGTCGGGCGCCTCGGACGGACCCATCCAGGACCTGCGGCGCAGCTACACCGAGCTGCGCATGACGTGCGCGGAGCTGGGCGAGCGCTACCTGGCCGAGCACCCGAAGCTCCTGGAGTGCAACCGCAAGCTGTCGGTGGTGCGCGAGGACTTCCTCAAGAGCCTGAGCAACGTGGTGCGCAGCGCGGAGACGTCGCTGGCGGAGTCGGTGGCGCAGGAGAAGAACCTGGTGCGCCTGCTGGACGCGGAGAAGTCGGAGGCCTTCCTGGTGAACAAGAAGGCCATCGAGTTCGACCGGCTCAAGCGCGACTCGGACAACAACCAGCGCCTCTACGAGCTGGTGGCCCGGCGCCTGAAGGACATCGAGCTGTCAGGCATGCTGCGCACCAGCAACGTGCGCGTGCTGGACCCGGCGCGGCCCATCCTGGTGCCGGTGAAGCCCCACGTGCGCCGCAACCTGGCGGTGGGGCTGGTGATGGGACTGCTGGCGGGCCTGGGCGTGGTGCTGCTGCTGGAGCTCCTGGAGAACAGCGTGGCCACGCAGGCGGACGTGGAGGAGCGGCTGGGGCTGGCCTTCCTGGGCGTGATGCCGCGGCTGGACGGCAGCAAGGCGCCGCGCGAGCGGGACCTGCACGTCCACCGCGAACCCAAGTCGACAGCGGCGGAGTGCTGCCGCGCCATCCGCACCAACCTGCTGTTCATGTCGCCGGACAACCCGTTCAAGACGCTGGTGGTGACGTCCAGCGGGCCGCAGGAAGGCAAGTCCACCACCTGCATCAACCTGGGCGTGGCCATGGCCCAGAGCGGCAACCGGGTGCTGCTGCTGGACACGGACATGCGCCGGCCGCGCCTGCACCGCGCCTTCGGAGTGCCCAACGAGCTGGGCATCTCCTCGCTGGTGGTGGGTGAGGGCACGCTGGACGCGGCGGTGAAGAGCACCGAGGTGCCCGGCCTCTTCGTGCTGCCGTGCGGACCGCTGCCGCCCAATCCGGCGGAGCTGCTGCACACCCAGGCCTTCACGGACCTGCTGAAGGCCGCCTCCGAGCGCTTCGACCGCGTCATCCTGGACAGCCCGCCCATCAACGCGGTGGCGGACGCGGCGGTGCTGGCCACGAAGTGCGACGGCGTGGTGCTGGTGCTGAAGGCGGCCAAGACGAACCGCGAGTCGGCGCGGCGTGCGCTGCGCTCGCTGGCGGACGTGCAGGCGCGCATGTACGGCGCCATCCTCAACGACGTGGACCTGTCGGCGCCGCGCTACGGTGACTCGTATCTGGGCTACCAGGGCTACGGGCAGTACGCGGAAGACTCCAAGGATGGGGTGGCGCAGTCGTGAAAGCGCCATCAGCGGGCGCGGGCTTGCGGGTGCTGCACCTGGGCAAGTTCTATCCTCCCGCGTCGGGCGGCATGGAAGCCCACGTGCAGACGCTTGCGCGCGCCCAGGCGGCGCTCGGCGCGCAGGTGGAGGTGCTGTGCGCCAACCACGCCGCGGACGGCGCGGGCACCAGCCACGAGTTCCAGGGCCGCAGCCCCACGTGTGAGACGTGGGACGGACCGGTGCGCGTGACGCGCCTGGGCCGGCTGGCCTCCGTCGCGCGCATGGACGCGATGCCGGACCTGCCGCGCATGCTGGGACGCGCGTTGTCGCGGGGCGTGGACATCGTGCACCTGCACACGCCCAACCCGACCTGGGTGCTGGCCCTGGACGTGGTGCGCCGGCTGCCTCCTGTCTTCATCACCCACCACAGTGACGTCATCCGGCAGAGGGTGGCGGGCGCGCTCTTCAAGCCCTTCGAGGCGCTGCTCTACGCGCGGGCCCGGCGGGTGCTGGCCACCAGCGAAGCCTATGTCTCCGGCTCACCGCTGCTGCGCGCCTTTCGCGGCAAGGTGCGGGCGTTGCCGCTGGGGCTCGACCTGGCGCCGTACCTCCATCCCTGCGCCGCCGCGCGGGAGGCGGAGGCCCACTGGCGGGCACAGGCCGCGGGCGCGCCGCTGTGGCTCATGGTGGGGCGGCTCGTCTACTACAAGGGCCTGTTCACCGCGCTGGAGGCCCTGCGCCGGGTGCCGGGGCGGCTGGTGGTGGTGGGGCAGGGGCCGCTGGAGGCGGAGGCTCGACGCCGGGCGCGCGTGCTGGGCGTCGCGGACCGGGTGACGTGGGCGGGCTATCTGCCTCCGGATTCGCTGGTCGGCGCGCTGCACGCGGCCACCGCGCTCTGGTTCTGTGGCAATGCCCGCAGCGAGGCGTATGGGTTGTCGCAGGTGGAGGCCATGGCCAGCGGTCTGCCCGTGCTGAACACGGCGATTCCGCACTCGGGCGTCGCGTGGGTGAGTCTGCATGAGCAGACGGGGCTGACGGTGCCGGTCGGTGACGCGGAGGCCCTGGCGGCGGCGGCGCGGCGACTCCTGGAGGAGCCCGGGTTGGCGCAGCGGCTGGGGCGCGAGGCCCGGGAGCGGGCCGTGGCGGAGTTCCGGCATGACGTCATGGCCTGGCGCAGCCTGTCCCTGTACTCGGAGGCGCTGGGCCGGCCCGCGCCGGTGATGGCGCCCGACGTGGCGCTGCTGCGCTTGACGGGGAGCGTATGAGCCATCCCCTGCGCGTGCTGCACATCTCCAGCGGCAACCTCTACGGTGGCATCGAGACGCTGCTGCACACGATGGCGCGCGAGCGGAACCTTCGCCCGTCGCTGTCACATGCCTTCGCGCTCTGCTTCGAGGGCCGGCTGGCTCGGGAGCTGCGCGACGCGGGCGTGGAGGTGCATGTGCTGGGGCCCGCGAAGACAGGCCGCCCCTGGTCCGTGTGGCGCGCGCGGAGCGTCCTGCGTGAGCTGCTGCGCGGCGGGCGCTACGACGTCGTCATCTGCCACGCCATCTGGCCTCAGGCGCTGTTCGGGCCCGTGGTGCGCACGGCTGGCGTTCCCCTAGCCTTCTTCCAGCATGACGCACTGACGGGCCAGCATTGGCTGGAGCGGTGGGCGCGTGTCACGCCGCCCGACCTGGTGCTGACCAACAGCCGCTTCGCCGCGGGCACGCTGGTGTCCGTCTATCCCCAGGTGCCTTGGCGTGTGACGCACTGTCCGCTGCCCATGCCACCGCCGGCGCTGGAGGCGTCCGAGCGCGCGCGCGTGCGCATGGAGCTGGGGGCCTCCGAAGGGGACGCCGTCATCTTCCACGCCAGCCGGATGCAGGAGGGGAAGGGCCAGCGCTTGTTGCTGGAGGCGCTGGGCCGGCTGCGAGCGGTGCCGGGCTGGTGCGTCTGGTTCGCTGGCGGCGCTCAGCGTCCGGACGAGGAAGCCTATCTGGAGGGGCTGCGGGCGCAGGCGAAGCACCTGGGGATCGAGGGGCGGCTGCGACTCCTGGGGCAACGCTCGGACGTGCCCCGGCTGCTGCGCGCCGCGGACATCCACTGTCAGCCCAACTCGAGGCCGGAGGCGTTCGGTCTGGTCTTCGTGGAGGCGCTCCAGGCGGGCCTGCCCGTGGTGACCACGCCGATGGGGGGCGCGCTGGAAATCGTGGATGCCTCCTGCGGGGTGTTCGTCCGCCCGGAGCCGGAGTCATTGGCCCTGGCCCTGGGACGGCTCATCGAGGACCCCCAGACGCGTGTCCGGCTGGGCGCGGCGGGGCCCGCGCGTGCCGCGGCGCTGAGCGACGCGGGAGGCTTCCTTCGCGGCATGGAGGAGGCGCTGCGCGCGCTGTCCGAGCAGGAGGTGCCGGTGTGAGGGCACCCCAGCTTCAGGGCCCCGGCGTGCTGAAGCGCCGGTACGTGCGCCGCGCACCGGGGGCCGCGCTGGAGGCGGTTCCGGAGGGGGGCTCGCCCACCGCGCCCGTCGCTCGAGGTGCGCGCATGGGCGGCGGCCTGCTGGCGTCGAGCCGATTGGTGCCGCTCTTCGTCGGTCTGCTCATCTGCTGCCAGCTCGCGCTGCTGGTGGAAGCCATCGCGCCGCTCCGCGTGGCGGTGCGCGTGCTGGCCTTCGGCGTCAGCCTGGTGCTGCTGGCGCTGGTGCGGGGACGGAGTCTGAAGCACCCGGCGCTTCCCTTTATCCTGGCCGCGCTGGGCATCACCGCGCTCCAGCTCTTCAATCCTGGCACCGGCGCCCCGCTGGCGGCGCTGGCGCAGTTGGGCATCCAGCTCGCCATCGCCGCGCCACTGCTGTGGGTGACCCGGCTGGCCATCGACCCGAAGACGTTCCGTCGCACGCTCGCGCTGCTCTTCTTCTTCAACGCGGCCAGCGCGGGCGTGGGCGTGCTGCAGGTCTACTTCCCCGGACGCTTCCAGCCCGCGCTGTCAGCCGCGGTGCAGGGCCAGGGCGAAGGTTATGTGAGCAGCCTCAAGTTCGAGACCTCGGACGGCGTGCGCGTGTTCCGTCCCATGGGCCTGACGGACATTCCGGGCGGCGCGTCCACTGGCGGCTTCTACGCGGTGCTGCTGGGCGGCGGCTTCCTGCTGTCATCCCGTCGCGGGCTGACGCGCGTGTTGAGTGTGGGCGGCATCCTGGTGGGGCTCTTCGGCATCTACCTGTCGCAGGTGCGCGCCACCGCCGTCATGCTGGTGGTGTGTCTGGTGGCCCTGGCGGCGGTGCTCCTGGTGAGTGGCCGCGTGGGACGGTTCCTGGCCCTGCTGGCGGTGGTGGGCACCGCGGGCGTGGCCACCTTCGGTTGGGCCGTGGCGGTGGGCGGCGACGCGGTGATGAATCGCTGGGCCTCGCTCTTCGCGGCCAGCCCCGACGAGGTGTACCACCGCAACCGCGGCTACTTCCTGACGGGGACCTTCGCGGACGTGCTGCCTGAGTATCCGCTGGGCGCGGGCCTGGGCCGCTACGGCATGACGAATGCCTACTTCGGCGACAACAGCGACCGCGAGCGCCCGCCGTTGTGGGCGGAAATCCAGTGGACCGCCTGGGTCTACGACGGCGGCATCCTGGGCGTGCTGTTCTACCCCCTGGGCGTGCTGATGTCGCTGCTGTGGGCCTTCCGGGTCGCTCGCAGACGGGACGGTCCGCAGGACGAGTTCTGGCTGTGGGGCAGCGTCCTCTTCGCGTACAACCTGGGCGCCTTCGCGCTCACCTTCAGCTATCCGTTCTTCATGAGCCAGACGGGCATGGAGTTCTGGTTGCTCAACGCGGCGCTCTTCGGCGCCCTGGCCCATGCGAAGACCGTACACCCTCATCGCCGGTGACTTCGTGGACACCGGAGGCATGGACCGGGCCAACCTGGCGCTGGCGCTCTGGCTGGCGAAGCAGGGGCACCCCGTCCGGTTGGTGGCACACCGCGTGGCGGAGGTCCTCCTGCGCCATCCCAAGGTGCGCTTCGTGCGCGTACCCAAGCCCGCCAATGCGTATCTGCTCGGCGAACCGCTGCTGAGCGCGGTGGGTCGGGCCTGGGCGCTGCGTACCCGCGCCGAGGGAGGCCGCGTGGTGGCCAATGGTGGCAACTGTCCGGTGGCGTCCGCCAACTGGGTCCACTACGTCCACGGCGCCTATGCCTCCGAGCCCAGCGGCGGCGTGCTGCGCCAGCTCAAGGGCCACGTGAGCCACCGGTACTACGTGCGTTCGGAGCGGCAGGCCCTGCGGCGCGCGCGCGTCATCATCGCCAACTCGGAGCGCACGCGGGATGACGTGGTGGCTGCCACGGGCGTTCTTGCGTCCCGGGTGCGCGTCATCTACCTCGGTGGGGATGCGGAGCGCTTTCGCCCGGTAACAGCCGAGGCGCGCCGTGAGGTCCGCGCGTCCCTGGGGTGGCCGGAGTCCCGGCCCGTGGCGCTCTTCGTGGGCGCGTTGGGCGACCGCCGCAAGGGCTTCGACACCCTCTTCCAGGCGTGGCTGCGGCTGTGTGCACGGGCGGATTGGGGCGTGGACCTCAAGGTCGTGGGCTCGGGCGCGCAGCGGGATGTGTGGGAGCGCGAAGCCGCGGACAGAGGACTGGGGGAGCGCATCCAGTTCCTCGGCTTCCGTGACGACGTAGCGCGCTTGCTGTCGGCGGCGGACGTGCTCGTGTCGCCCACGCGGTATGACGCGTATGGGCTGAACGTCCACGAGGCGCTGTGTGCTGGGCTGCCTGCGTTGGTGAGCCGCTCGGCGGGCGTGGCGGAGCGCTACCCGGCGGCACTGTCCGGCCTGCTGCTGGACGCGCCGGAGGACGTGGACGCGTTGGTGCGGCGCCTGGAGGATTGGCGCCAGCACGCCGCGGCCTGGGCGCCTCATGTGGCCGCGCTGTCGGAGACGCTCCGGGCGCAGACATGGGACACCATGGCCGAGGCCATCGTGGACACAGTGGAGCGCGAGGGCTGAGACGCCTGCTTCGTCAGCCGCGCCGCTCCAGGAGCTCAGTGAAGAAGTCCAGGTGGGCCTTCGCTACCACCGGCCACGAGAAGCGGGTGACGGCGCGCTCTCGGCCCCGTGTGGCCAGCTCTTCCCTGCGCTGGGGACTCTCCAACAGGTTGGCGATCGCCTGCGTCCAGGCGGACACGGACGCCTCTGGCAGCACGATGCCCGCGTCGTCCATGGTGCGCGGGACTTCGCCCGAGTCACTGCCGAGCACGGGCACGCCACACGCGAAGCCCTCCGCCAACATGCGGCCGAACTGCTCCCGCCATTGGCGCGTCGTCTGACTGGGGGCGCACAGCATGTCCATGGCGTTGAGCGCGCGTGGCACGCCTGAGTGGGGCACGCCGGTGAGGACTCGCACCGAGTGGGGGTGCCGGGCCGCCCAGTCACGCAACGCACCTTCCATCGGGCCCCCGCCCACGAAGAGCGCGCGCCACGGGGTGTCGAGCGCGTCGAGCGCATCCATCAGCAGGGGCACGCCCTTCTCCGGGACGAAGCGGCCGAGAAACCCCACCACGGGTGGGCCTGATGTCTCCCACCCGAGCTCGCGCCGCAAGGACTCGCCCGCGGCGCGATTGGGTTGGAACAGGTCCGCGTCCACGCCCATGGGAATGGCGCGCGCGGGACGCTCCGCATAGCCGGGACGGGTGAGGAGGTTGTCCCTCACGGTTTCACCCCAGGCCACCCAGCCGGAAGCGCGCTGGACGACGAAGCGCTCCGCCTGGGCGAAGGGCGGCGGGTAACGCTTGGACAGGTTCTGCGCGGTGCTGAAGACGAGTGGGATGCGACGCGGCGTGAGCAAGGCCAGCTCCAGGCCAGCCAGCACATAGGGCTCTTCCCACACGTGCACCAGGTCCGCGCCGCGCGCGAGGTGGGCACGCACCTCCGGACCGTAGAGGAAGGTGTGGAGCGAGCGGCTGAAGAAGGCGCGCACGCCTTCCGTCCTGGCGGGCTCGTCCGCTTCGAGCTGCAGGGCGAGCGGGCTCAGATCGCCGTGGAAGAAGCGGGGGGCCACCGTGGTGATATCCCATGCACCCGCGCCCACGCGCACCATCTCGTTGGCGAGGCGCCGGTTGAGGCCGACGACGTAGGAGTGGGAGAGGGTGATGAGCCGGCGTGACTGCTTCAAGGGATGGGGGCTCCACGGCTTTCAAATGAGGGACTGCTCCGCACGAGCGTGCGGTAGAGGGTGAGCACCTCGCTCGCGTAGCGTTCGCGCGAGAAGCTCGCCGCCGCGGTGAGTCGCGCGGCCGTGCCCAGCCGGGCTCGCAGGGCTGCATCCTCCAACAGCGTTCGCATCGCCTGGACCAACGCGTGCACATTGCCCGGAGGTATCAGCAGCGCGTCCGTGCCATTCGTGAGTGCCTCCGCCGCGCCGCTCGCGCTGGAGACGATGGCGGGCCGCCCGCAGGCGAGCGCCTCCGCGATGGTGAGGCCGAAGGGCTCCCGGCGGGTGCTGGCGTGAACGAAGACGTCCAGGGCCCGGTACACGGAGGCTGGATGGGGCTGGAAGGGCACCAGGCCCACGCGCTCCGCCAGGCCGCGTGAGCCGATGAGCCGGCGCAGTTCATCCTCGGAGAACTGCGAGCCGGGCGTCTGATACAGCGGCGCGCCCACCAGGTAGAAACGCACGGGCAGGGCGGGGTACAGGCGCGTCAGCGTCGCCGCGGCTTCGAGGAAGACGTCCTGGCCTTTCCATCGGGCATAGGTGGCCACCAGTCCCACGCGGAGCGTGCCCTCGGGGGCATCGGGCAGACCGGCCAGCCGGTCCAGTTGCGCGCCGTCCGCGGGGCCGGGGGAGAAGTGCGTGGTGTCCACGCCGTTGTAGACGACGTGCACGGGCACTCGGAACAGCACCTCGCGCGTGTCGTCGCCCACCGCCCGCGAGTTGGCGATGGCCGCCGATGCGAGGGGCGACAGCAGCCTCAGCGCGCGGCGGACCAGGGGCCGTTCGCCCAGGAAGTCGTGGATGTGCCACACCCGCTTCAAGGGCAGGCCCGCGGTGGCGGCGCTGAGCAGGTGCGTCTTGATGCCGTTGGAATGCACCAGGTCGGGGCTGATGTCGGCGACGTCCCGGCGGAGCGCGCGTCCATGGTCCACCAGCAGTCCGGGTGTGGGCGCCAGCCGACGGGCGAAGCGCAGCGCTTCCAGCGGACCGTGGCCTCGCAATGCGGAGTCGCCCAGCGTGGACAGGTGCTCTGGCAACGGCAGCAGCCGCGCATCCACGCCCAAGGCGCGCGCTTCGTCGAGCAGCGGCCCCGCGGTTCCAGCCAGCAGGTGGAGCGACAGCGTTGAGTCCTGCTGCTTCAGGCACGCCATCAAATCGAGGAGCGCGCGCTCGGCTCCACCAAGGATGCCCACGGGATTGAGGAAGAGGAGGCGCACGGCGGGTGGACCGAAGCAAACACCTCTCCTCGGGTCAAGGCACGTTGCTGGGGCTTGAGGCCCTGGCAACGCCGCCGCGCACTGTGTTCGCGCGATGACCCTGGGCATGTCGGTATCGCCAAGGGCGAGCGGAATGCTCCGGGTGGGGTGAAACCTGCCGAACTCACGCCGTGGAGGCACCGAGCAGCCGCAGGTAGGCGTCCAGCACCGTACGCGCATGCGCGGCCCAGGTGAAGCGCGAGGCGCGAGTCAGCCGAGCCTCGCGCGAGGGCTGGGCGTCATGGCCGGCGAGCAGCGCGGCCACGGACTCCACCCACGCCGGCACGTCCCCCACGGGGCAGTAGGTGCAGGCTTCTGCTCCGACCTCCCGAAGCACGGGCAGGTCGCTGGCCACCACGGGGGCACCACAGGCCAGCGCCTCGATGACGGGGAGTCCAAAGCCCTCCGCCTCGCTCGTTACCAGCACGGCCGTCGCGCGCCGGTAGAGGCCTGCCAGCGTGGCCCGTTCCTGCCGAGGAGGCTGAAGCAACGCATCGCCAATCCCCAGCGCCTCCACCTGCGCGCGCTGTGTGCCGTTCAGTGCGCCGCCCTGCTGCACCAAGCGAAGCTCCGGGTAGCGCGCGCGAAGCGCGGCGAACACGGCGAAGAGCACGTCCAGGCGTTTGCGAGGAATCGCGCTGCCGACGTGGAGCAGGTAGGGCCGGCCCCCCAGCGGTGCGAGCACGGCTTCGCTGGCATCGGGTGTTCCGGGCGTGGGTTCCGGGCGGTATTCGGGGGACACGCCATACGGCGCCCAGACGAGCCGCGACTCCGGCACCACGTCATGCGCGAGCAGCTCCATGCGCACCGCCTGGGTGCTGTGGAATACGATGGCCGCGTGCTCCAGTCCCGCGAGCTGGGTACGGGCCATGGCGCGGAACCACGCTGGACGCGGCTCGCGCCGAGGCTCCAGCACGGAGCGGAACGCATCCAGGTCATGGCAATAGACACCGGTGCGCGACGCGGGCAACGCGTGGACGAGCTGCGCGTAGGTGTGGTCCACCACGTGGAAGGCGTCGTGCCGCCCCCGGGCGAGCAGCGCGCGGCCCGGGTAGAGGCCGAAGCGGGTGAGGAGCCGGTCCGCGTTGAACGCTGCGTTGCGCGCGCCTGCTCGGGGAAGCCGTCGCAGCACCGCGGGCATGGCTGGCCGCACGGCCGTCGCGTGGACCTCGGAGGGATGCGCGGCAAGCCCCGCCAGGAGGGCCTCGCCCACCAGGTCCATGCTGGGCCAGCCCTCCTCGGGCGGGTCCATCAGCAGCGCCAGCCGGGCCGCGGCCTGGGGTGTCGCGTGGCGGGGCGTCATGTCGGGCCGACGCGCAGCAGCGCATCCACCGTGCGCTCCAGCGCGAAGTGCTCGCGGTAGATTCGGGCCGCGTGCTGGCCCAGCTCCCGCCGCATGTCCGCGCTCGACAGCAAGGCCTCGGCGCGCTCCACCAACGCGGCGGGCGCCGTGCCTTCGGCCAATGCGGCGGCGCCGTGTTCGCGCCACACCGGTTCCGTGAGGTGCCCGGTGTTCGTGACGACAGGAAGCCCCAGGGCCAGGCCGGCCATGACCGTGGTGCGTCTTGTGCTCACGCCGTCCGGATAGGGCTGCAGGAGCACGTCACACGTCGTCAGATGCACCGCGATGTCGTCCAGCGCGAGCGAGTCCCTGGCCACGAGCCGGCCTCGCAGCTCGGGGTGGCGCGTCTCCACGCCTTCGACGAAGGCGCGGCTGCCTCTGCCCAGCATCAACGCCCGGCGCGTTCCCTCACCGCGCAGCAACGGCACCAGCGCGGCCTCCAGGGGCTCAGCGGTGAGACGTCCGAAGGTGCCGAAGTGTCCCAGCCAGGGCCCCTCACCCAATTCCGCGCGGAGCGCGTCCACCGCGTCACGGGAGACATCGACGGGCAGATTGCTGGGAACCGGCAGCCAGGCCGCATGGGGCCGGACGCGAGCGGGCAGGTGCTCCGCCCACTGGGGAATGGAGACGAACACGCGGTTGGCGGCGCTCGCCACCAGACGCACCATCAGCCGCGTGGTGCCCGCCAGGATGTGGTGGCGCCAGGGGCCGCGCGGGCTCCACGGATGCACCGCCTCGTGGATGTAGACCCAGCGCGCGTCGTGCCGGCGCGCGGCGAACCACGCGCAGAAGGGGACGTTCATCGCCCTCAACCCCAGGGCATGGGGGACGTACTGGAGCAGCAGGCGCCGGGGCCCCGGGCACGCATCCAGAGCGCGTGACAGGCCCGGCAGTCCCCTGGGCGTCAGGAGGTCGGGGACACGGTGCACGGTGACGCCGTCCTCGTCGCGTACACCGCCTTCACCGGGAGCCCAGACGTGGACCTCCTGCCCGGCACGGGCGAGCGCGCGGCTCAGTTGCCGGGTGTAGTCACCGACGCCGCCGGGCCGCGGCGGGTACTCGCCAGTGAGGACATGCCAGGCGGGAGCGGTGCGCGAAGGAGGCATGGCGCGGCGTCAGGACACTTCCATGTCGCGGATGGCGAGGAGCTGGAAGGCGTGACGGGGCCAGCGCGTGGCGAAGGGCTCGGTGAGGATGGACAGGCGGCTGCCCAGCCGGAAGGGCCGGATGCGCGGCAGGGCGTAGTCACCGCGCAGGGGCTTCCAGCCGCTCATGCCGGTGACGTGGTAGCCGCGCAGCTCGAAGTCGTAGACCTCCCAGCCGGAGCGGTGCACCTGGTGGACGTTGTTGTCCCACTCGTCCTGGGGGAGGAAGCCATTGGGCGTGAAGATGATGACGCGCTTGCGCGCCAGCGACTCCATCATCTCCAGCAGCCGGAACCCGTCTGGCTTGTCGAAGTGCTCGATGACGTCCAGCGCGACGACGGCGTCGAAGCTCTTCGGACCGAAGCGCTGGCCCGCTTCCATCAGGTCCATGCAGTGGTACTCGCGGTGGATGCCCGCGGCCCGGCTGCGCTCGATGCTGGTGGGGTGGCCGTCCACGCCCACCGTGTGCGGGAGCAGGTTCGAGAAGCTGTGGAGCGGCGAGCGCGAGCCACAGCCGATGTCCAGCACGCTGTCACAGATGCCGACCAGCGCCTCCTTCAGCGTGCGGTGGAGCACCTCGTGCTCGCCCACGAGGACTTCGCGCTTCAGGAACTGGAAGATGTTTCCACCGGGACGCATGTGGGCGGACCGTAGCCCCGGCGCTTCGGGAAGGGCAACCCTGGCGCGGTGTCCAGGCAGGCGAGCGGGGCATCCCGCCGTGCGGGGAACGCGCGTTGCTTGTAGGCCCTGCGCGCTGTCGCTAGCATTTCCGTTCCCGCGCGTTCCCGCGCGCTGGCCCTCCCCAGGACACCCGGAGCGGGCCGCTCGGCACCATGAACGCGACCCCAGCGCCCGAAGCCACCGCCGTCGAAGTCAAGGCGCGTGCCCTGAAGGGCATGTTCGTCCTGGCGGCGCGGACCGTGGCGTCCCAGGGGCTGCGGGTGGTGAGCGCGCTGTTCCTGTCCCGGCTGCTCTTCCCGTCGGACTACGGCCTGTTCGGAATCGTGTCCTACGCGGCCTCCCTGGGCGTGTTCCTGGGGGACCTGGGCCTGAGCGCGGCGCTGGTCCGCCAGCCGCACGAGCCCACGCGGGATGAGACCTTCACCATCTTCTGGTGCCACCAGGCGCTCACCGCCGTCGTGGTGGCCTCCGTCTGTCTGCTGGCCCCCCAGTTGACCCGCGGCTATGCGCTGGGCGACGGCGCGGTGCCCATGGTGTGGGCGCTGGCGCTGGGCCTGTTCCTGTCCTCGCTGCGCGTGATTCCGTTGATGGCGCTGGAGCGCCAGCTGGCCTTCCCCGTCATCGCCCGCGCCGAGTTGATTGAAAATGTGGTGCAGGTCATCACCACCATCTCCCTGGCGGCGCTGGGCTTCGGGGCCTGGGCGCTGGCGCTGGGCGGCCTGGTGCGCGGCGGGGTGGGGCTGGTGTGCATCTGGTGGGCATCCCCCTGGCGTCCCCAGGGGCGCTTCCGCGTGGACGTGTTGCGGCGGCTCCTGGGCTTCGGGCTGGCGTTCCAGCTTCCGCCCCTGGTGGCGGCGATGGTGGCGGGCTGGGTGCCGCTGGTGGTGGGGCACGTGTTGGGCAAGGAGGCGGTGGGGCTGGTCAACTGGGCCTGGGCGCTGGCCTCCACGCCGATGATGCTGAGCGTGGTGCTCAACCGCGTGGCCTTCCCCGCCTACTGCCGGTTGCAGGATGACCCGGAGGGCTTCGCCGAGTACCTGCGCACGTCGCTGCGCCGGCTGTCCTCGGTGTTGCTGCTCGCCATTCCCCTGGCGGTGCTGGCCGTCCCCGTGGCGGTGCCCTTCTTCTTCGGCACGCGGTGGCTGCCCGCGGTGGTGCTGGTGCAGTGGTTCAGCATGGAGTGCATCCTCACCACCCTGGTGGGGTTGCTGGCCACGGCGCAGAATGCGGGCGGCAGGCCCTGGGAGCGGCTGGCCGTCGTCGTGGGCGTGGGTGCGGCGAAGTGGGGGCTGGGGACGTGGGCCATCCAACGCTTCGGCCTGGAGGGCATGGGCCCCGCGGGCGTGGTGGTGGGACTGGCCGAGGTGTGGGTGACGGCGTGGCTGGTGGAGCGGCTCAACCCGTCGATGCGAGGGCTGGTGCGGCAGGTGGTGGAGCCCTTCATCACCCTGGGGCTGGTGCTGCTGGGGGCGTGTCTGGCGGCGCCGCGGCTGGTGGAGGAGGGTGTGGTGGCGCAGGCGCTGGTGGGCGCGGGGCTGTTCGCCATCCTGGTGTGGGCCCGTGAACGGCTGCCGGGAACGCTGCCACTCCTGGGCGAGCTGAGGCAGATTCTCGAATTCATCCGGGCACGGAGGGCCGCGAGGCCAGCTCCGGTGAGTCCGGCGTCGACGTGAGCAGACACGCGGAGGTCCCGATGAAGAAGCCCGACCTGGTCATCTCCATCGTCAATCACAGCAATCCGGAGTTGCTGCACGACTGTCTGCGCACGCTGTACGCGACGACGCGCGACACCTCCTTCGAGGTCTGGATTGTCGACAACGCCACGGGCGGTCGCGGCGTGGACGCCATGCGGCGCGACTTTCCCCAGGTGCGCTGGCTCTTCAACACGGAGCGCAAGGGCTTCTCCGCCAACCACAACCAGGTGCTGCGCCTGGCCCGGGGCCGTCACTTCTGTATCTTCAATGACGACACCATCGTCCACGAGGGCGCCTTCGACGCGCTGGTGCGCTTCATGGATGACAACCCGCGCGTGGGCATGGCGGGCGCGCGGCTGTTGAACGCGGACGGCACCATCCAGAACTGCACCTTCCGGCCCATGTCGCTGGCCGGGCAGCTCTTCGACATCGTCTTCCTGCCGCGTCCCCTCCACTTCCTCAAGGCGATGGCCATCGACCCGGCGCAGTACGGCCACGACGAGGCCCGCGTGAGCTGGGTGCTGGGCGCCTGCATCGTGGTGCGCGAGGAGGCGCTCGCGGAGGTGGGCCTGCTCGACGAGCAGATGTCCCCGCTGGGCAACACCGAGGACACCGACTGGTGCGTGCGGGCCTGGAAGGCGGGCTGGGAGGTGGCCTTCTGCCCGGAGGCGGTGATTACGCACCTGACCAGCCGCTCATTCCGTCCGTCCGACACCGGGGCGGACAAGGTGCGCATCGAGCTGTGGCGCACGCGGCTGGCGTACTTCCGCAAGCACCACGGCCGGCTGCACGAGACGGCCATGCGGGCCATCCTGGTGGGGACGTTGCCGTACAACTCGGCGGTGCTGACGCAGACGCTGCTGCGCGGGCGCATGAGCCTGCCGGAGTACCGCAAGCAACTGGCCACCTTCCTGGGCATCTCCCAGATGGGCCTGCGCGCCCGCGTGTGACATGCCGTTCTTCTCCGTCATCATCCCCACGTACAACCGGGCGCGGCTGCTGGAGGCGGCGCTCGCGTCCGTGTTCGCGCAGGAGGAGCGTGACTTCGAGGTGCTCGTCGTGGATGACGGCTCCACCGACGACACGCTGGAGACGCTGGCCCGCCATGGCGAACAGGTGCGCGTGCTCAGCCAGCGCAACGCGGGCCCTGGCGCCGCGCGCAACCTGGGCATCCAGGAGGCCCGGGGCACCTACGTGGCATTCCTGGACAGTGACGACGTGTGGTTCCCCTGGACGCTGGCCACGTACCGGCAGGTGCTCGAGGCGGAAGGGACGTCGTTGGTGCTGGGCACGGCGGCGCTGTTCTCCCGGGCCGAAACCCTGGCGACCATGCGCCGCGAGCCGCTCCAGGTGCTGCGCTTCGCGGACTATCTGGCCAGCGCGGAGGACCGGACGCCGCGCACCGCGTGCGTGCTGGCGGTGCGCACGGAGGCGCTGCGGCGCGTGGGGGGCTTCACCCCGCTGCGCATCAGTGGCGAGGACTACGACCTGCTGTACCGGCTGGGCACGGACCCGGGCTTCGCCTGGGTGCGCGCGCCCGTGGTGGTGGGCTACCGGCAGCACGTGGGCTCCACGTCCACGTCACTGGAGTCCGGCTACCGGGGCACGCGGTATCTCCTGGAGCAGGAGCGCCTGGGGCGCTACCCGGGAGGCACGGCCCGCAGGCGTGAGCGGCTGGAGATGCTGCTCTACAGCCTTCGCCACGTGACGCACTGGCTGTTGTCCCAGCGCCGCGTGGACCTGGCGCTGGACCTGTACCGGCGCGGCCTGCCGCTCCACCTGGAGGCGCCGCGCTGGCGCTACGTGCTGGGCTTCCCGCCGTGGGCGCTGGCCACCACCTTGCGCCAGCGCGTGACGGGCCGCTGACGGCGCGGGCTTCAGCGTCCGCCGCCCATCAACCCGCCCAGCAGCCCCCCAAGGCCGCCACCGCCGGGCGTGTTGCCACCACCGCCCGCGCCGGCCAGCAGCGGCACCACGGAGAGGATGCGGCCCACGAGCGCGGGGTCCAGGCGCGACTTGAGGAAGTTCAGCAGCAGGGGCGCCACCAGGGACGCCTTGCTCGCGTCGATGTTGAAGCGGCCCAGCAGGGACACCACGGCGGCCACATCACCAGCCTGCCCCGCGGCGCCACCCAGCGCGCTCAGCATGCCGCCCGCGCCGCCCTCCTGTCCGGACATGAGGCCGCCCAGCGCGCCCATCAGCCCGCCCCCCGCATCCGGCGCCGTCTGGGGCGCGGACGTGGTGCTGGGGGCCTGCTGCCAGCTCTCCATCTCTGGAATCGCTTGGCCCATCTGGTTCGCGGCGTCGGGGCCCAGCTTCTCCTGCACCGTGCCCTGCACCAGCTTCAGCAGCGAGCCCGCCAGTCCCTGGGCCTGCGTTCCATTCACTCCGAGCTGCTGAGAGAGCTGTCCGATGAGGTCCATCCCTTGCTCCTTTCCTGTCGCGCGTCCGTGTGGAGCGCCTTTCTAGCGGGCCCCGCGAGGCGCCGTGGAAGCGTTGGTGGGGAATCGTTGCTCACGGACAGGCCGGGCGGCACGCGGGCCGGCCGCTCCCTTGCCTTCCCGCCGCCTTCACCCGGTCCGTGGCGGACTGCGCATCTTCGCTGGGGAGGCGTGTCATGCGCGAGGCGAACGCGGTGGGCTCGCGAGGGAAGGCGGCGGAGCGCGACACCCTGGAGTGCTGGGGCGGCGTCGACCTGGGCGGGACGAAAATCGAGGCCGTGGTGGTGGACCGCGCCGGTACCGTCCTGGGGAAGATGCGCCAGCCCACGCCCGCCGACGGCGAGCCCGGCGACGTGGTGCGCGCCCTCCACGACGCCTTGGAGGGCGCGGCGCACGCGGCGGGCCTGACGTCCCGTCAACTCCTGGGGGTGGGCGTGGGCGCGCCCGGCGCGGTGAACGCCAACGAGGGCACGCTGGGACATGTCAGCAACGTGGGCCAGGGCTGGAGCACGCCCTACCCGGTGGCGGGGGACCTGGGCGCGCGGGTGGGCCGGCCCGTGGTGCTGGGCAACGACGTCCAGGTGGCGGTGGCGGCGGAGTACCGGCTGGGCGCGGGCCGCGCATATCGCTCCCTGCTGGGCGTCTGGTGGGGAACGGGCGTGGGCGGTGGGTTGGTGCTGGACGGCGTGCCCTGGCGAGGCCGGGGCGCGGCGGGCGAGGTGGGCCACATGGTGGTGAAGCCGGGCGGGGCCCGGTGTGGTTGTGGCCGGCGCGGCTGCCTGGAGGCCTACGCGGGCCGCGCGTCCATGGAGCGCCGTGCGCACAAGGCCGTGCGCCAGGGCGAGACGACGATTCTCTTCGACTTGATGCGGAAGAAGGGGCGCACCCGGTTGACCAGCAGCATCTGGGCCCGGGCGCTGGCGCAGGAGGACGCACTGGCCACGTGGCTCATCGGCCGCGCGGTGCGGATGCTGGGCGTGGGGCTCGCCTCCGCCATCAACCTGCTGGACGTGGAGGCAGTCGTCCTGGGTGGAGGCCTGGGCACGCGGCTGGGGCCTGAATTCGCCGGCCGCATCCACGAGGCCATGCGCCCGCACATCTTCGTCCCCGAGCGCCAGCCGCCCGTGCGCGTCGCGGAACTGGGAGAACTTTCCGGTGCCATTGGCGCCGCGCTGCTGGCCCAGCCCCCCATGAAGTGAGCCTGGGGACACAGGGCATGGGGCGCTCCGCCGGACGCCCGCCCGCACGCAGTGTGGCAGGTGACAGAACCCCGACCCCAGGCGCATGGAACGCCCGGGGGCCTGTCAGGTAGTCTCCGCGCCCTCCCGCTCCCTGGTCGGCTCCTGGAGGCACTTGTCGTTGGCACGTCGCGCACGGATTCCCAAGACCTTGTTCTTCCAGCGGCCCCCCTCCAACCTGTGGCCGTTGGTGGGCGTCATCCTGGCCTCGGCGGTGCTCGTCGGGGCCATGGAGCTGACCATTGCCGTCTTCTCGTCCGCGGGCCTGGAGGGCATCACCCAGCGCAACGTCTACTCCATGCTCCTCAGCGTGGGAGTCATCTCCGCGGTGACGAGCCTGCTGTGGGCGGTGACGAACCGGGTGGGAATCTCCGGAGCCCTGGTGGCGGCGGCGATGCTCTTCACCGTCACCCTGCACATCCGGAAGGTGCAGCTCATCGACCGGCCGCTGATGCCCTGGGACTTCCTGGAGTGGCGGCAGGTGACGTCGCTGGCGCCCACGCTGCTGCCTGGCGGCGGCGCGGTGGCGGCCATCGGCTCGTGTCTGCTGCTGGTGGCCATGCTCGCCGTCATGTGGCGCGCGGTGGCGCGCGGCACGCCCCGGTACCCGTTGCCCAAGGCCGGACGCCGCAACCTGGCGCTGGCGGCGGTGGCGTACCTGCTGGTCATCATCTTCCAGCAGCACCTGCCCGTGCGGCGCGTCTTCAACCGCTTCGGCATCTACGACCAGGTGTGGGACCAGCGCTCCAACTTCCAGATGAACGGGCTCACGCTGATGATGCTCTGGAACTGGGAGGGGCTGCGGTTGGAGCCGGGCAGTGAGTACTCCCAGGCGCAGGTGCACGCGGCCCTGGGGGGCCCTCCAGGCGTGGTGCCCGCCGCGCCCCAGGAGCCCGTGGACGTCGTCGTCTTCATGGCCGAATCGCTCTGGGACCCGACGCGGCTGGGCATCCCCTTCAGCGAGGACCCGCTGCCCTTCGTGCGGTCGCTCATGGAGAGCCACAGCTCGGGCAACCTCATCAGCCCGGCCTTCGGTGGCGGCACGGCCAACGCGGAGTTCGAGCTCCTGACGGGCATGTCCTCGTCGTTCGCCCCGGACGGCGCGTTTCCCTACCAGCACTACGTGATGCGGCCCGTGGACGCGCTGCCGTCGCTGTTCCGCCGCGCGGGCTACCAGACGGTGGCCATCCACCCGTTCCACGCGTTCTACTGGAGCCGCGACGTGGTGTACCCGTTGCTGGGCTTCGACACGTTCCAGTCGCTCACGGACTTCACTTCCCCCCGGCTCGAAGGGCCCTGGGTGTCGGACGAGGAGGTCGTCGACCACATCCTCCACGAGCTCTCCGACGAGCGTCAGCCGCGGTTCATCATGGCCGTGACGATGTCCACCCACGGCCCCTACAACCTGCCGCTCACCGGCGAGGAGCGGATCGAGGTGCAGGGCGAGAAGCTCTCGCCGGACAACCGGCTGCTCTTGAAGAACTACGTGCACAAGCTGCGGCAGATGGACTCGGCCGTGGAGCGGCTGGTGCGCAGGCTGGAGGCGCGCAAACGCAAGACGCTGCTGGTGCTCTTCGGGGACCACCTGCCGATGCTGGGCTCGGACTACGCGACCTATCGCGAGGCCGGCTACTTCCAGGAGCCATGGACGGACGCGCAGCGCGAGCGCATGGCGGAGGTCCCCGTCGTCCTCTGGACGAACTTCCCCGTGCCCCGGCAGGACATCCACCTGAGCATCAGCATGCTCACGCCGCGCATCCTGGAGACTGCGGGGCTGCGGCCTCCGGGCTTCTTCGCCTTCGTCTCCGAATTGTCCAAGGTGCTGCCCGTGGTCCGGGGAGACCTGCTGCGCAACGCCTCCGGCGAATACCTGCCCGCGGGCGACAAGCTCCCCAAGGCCCAGGAGCCGGGCTCGTGGGAGGACTGGATGCGGCGCTACCGGCTGCTCACGTATGACCGGCTGGCGGGCGACAACTTCAGTGCGGCCCAGCCGGCCGGGACGGCGTCTTCGGAACCGCTGTGACGGTGGCCGCCGGACGCCGCACCCACGCGGGGAGCCTGTCCTTGCGCCGCAAGGCGGGCTGCTCCACCCACCGCCACGACAGGGCCGCCAGCAGCAGCACACAGGGGAAGGCCACCGCCGCGTTCACCCACCACGCCGTGGGCCCGCCCAGCAGGGTGGAGACGGCCTGCTGCACGGGGAAGGCGTAGAGGTAGACGCCGTAGGACAGGTCGCCCCGGCGCCCGAAGTCCGCCAGCGCCCCCATGGGCCGGAAGGCGAGGTACAGCACGACGTATCCGCCCAGCAGGCCGGTGGCGATGCGGCAGCCGTATCCGAGCCGGGCCGTGATGAGCCACCCCACCACGCACGCCGCCGCCACCCAGGGGCTCATGCGCACGTGTTCGCGCCACTGGTACAGCGCCACGCCGCCGCCGAAGTACAGGTACAGCTCCGGCCAGAAGCCCAGCCGTCCGGTGACGAAGGTGGCCACCGCCGCGCCGACGAGGCCGAAGATGACCATGCCCTTGCGCAAGAGGCCCGTCAGGCCCAGGCCCAGCGTCAGCAGGTAGAAGCCGACCTCGTATTTCAGCGTCCACAGCGAGCCGTTGACGGCGTGGGGGTAGGCGTTCGCCTCGAAGACGCCCGGCAGGTGCCACTGGGGCCAGTTCAGGGCGAAGTTGCCCAGCAGGTACAGGGCCGTGTCCGGGGCCGTGAAGTAGTCGCCCAGGGACAGCCGGGTGAAGGCCGGTCCCAGCACCCCCACCGTCAGCAGCAGCATGGCCCCCAGCCCGGGGAAGATGCGCAGCACCCGGGCCCAGACGAAGCGCGCCGCGTCGGGCGTCCGCTCCCAGCTCCGGGTGATGAGCACGCCGCTGATGATGAGGAACACCGCGACGCCCAGCCGTCCCAGGGAGAACTGTCCCCGGGTGAAGGACTCCAGCGGCTCCACCGTCCCCTTGCCCTCGCCCAGGGGAAAGGCATGGCTGAGCAATACGCACGTCGCCGCGGCGAAGCGCAGGAAGTCCAGGTTGTTGCGGCGCGAGTCGAGGCTCGCCTGCAACGTGGGAGCGGAATGCAGGGACATGGGGGCGGGAAACGGTGGCATTCTGGCCCACGCCGCACACCCCTGGAAAGCAGGCAGGAGAGGGTCGCTCCGTTCCCATGCGCGTCTTGCTTGGCATCCACCATCCGTTGAACGCGAACATGGGGGCGCCGGGGGTGACGCTCGCGCTGGGGCAGGCGCTGGCGGCGCGGGGCTGCCAAGTAGACTACTTCAGCTACGACGACGCCTATCCCGGCCTGCGGCACCACACGACGATGCACGAGCTGCGGTTCCCCTGGATGCTCACCGCGCACCTGCTGCGGGCCGCGAGCCGGTACGACGTGCTGGACATCACCACCGGGGATGCGTGGCCCTGGATGCGCTTGGGCCGTCCGGGGGCGCGGGCCCGCCATGCCCTGGTGACGCGCAGCCACGGCCTGGAGCACACCTTCTCCGAACGGCTGCGCGCCGACGCGCGTGCGGGGCACCTGTCGCTGAGCTGGAAGTACCCGCTGTACCATGGCGGCTATCGCCTCTGGGAGGTGCGCCAAACCCTGCTGCGCGCGGACCATGCGGTGCTGCTCAACACGCAGGATGCCGCCTACGCGACGGAACGGCTGGGCGTGCCCGCGCGTCAGTTGAGTGTCATTCCCCATGGGCTGGATGTGGCCTTCCAGGGGCTGCCTTCGCCCACGCCTTCCGCGCCCGGTGCGCCGCTGCGGGTGGCGTGTGTGGGGAGCTGGCTGGCGCTCAAGGGGCGCGCGGAGATGGTGGCCGTCGCCGCCCACCTGCATGCCGAAGGCGTGTCCTTCACGCTGACGTTGTACGGCACGGGCAACCCGGAGGCGGAGGTGCTGGCGGCGTTTCCCGCTGGGGCGCGCGAGCACGTGCGCGTGGTGCCTCGTTATCCACGCGCCGAGCTGCCACGCCTGCTGCGGGACGAAGAGGTGCTGTTCTTCCCCAGCCATTCGGAGGGCTTCGGGATGGCGCTGGTGGAGTCGATGGCCAGCGGGCTCACGCCGGTGTCGACGCCGGTGGGCGTGGCGCCCCAGGTCGTGCGTGACGGCGAGACGGGGTGGTTGGTACCGATGGGAGACGTCGCCGCGCAGGTGGCGGCGCTGCGCTCGCTGGCGGAGGATCGCGCTCGCCTGCTCCGGTTGCGTGAAGCCGCGCAGGTCGCGGTTCGGGACATGACGTGGCGGGACATCGCCGAGCGCACGTCAATCCTTTACGAGTCGCTTCTCCGCTCGCCGCGGACCGTCTAGAAAGGGCGCTTGCCTGGTCGGACTGCGGGCGGACGCAAGCGCCCATTGCTTCACAAACCTATCGTACTCCCGCGTGCATTGACGCGTGGAGCCGCCGACCGCCACGATGCGCGGACGGTGCACGCCCCATGATTACGCTTCTGGTCGCCTTCTTCGTCTCGCTGCTGGTGGCACTGGCGCTGACGCGGCTGGTGCGCGACCGGGCCCTGGCGTGGGGATGGCTGGACCAGGCGAATTCCAGCCGGAAGGTCCATGTCCGGCCGATTCCCCGGCTGGGCGGGGTGGGCATTGTCGGTGGATTCTTCGCGCCATTGTGCGCGTTGTTCCTGGTGGACTCTGGCGTGGGGGCCCACTTCCGCTCCCACACGGAGCTGGTGGCGGGCCTGTTCCTGGGCGGCGCGGCGATTGTTGCGTTGGGCCTCTACGACGACCTGCGGGGCGCGGGCGCCCGTCTGAAGTTCGCCGTCCAGTTCACGGTGGCGTTCGGCTTGTATGCCATGGGGTTCCGCATCGACGTCATCGCCAACCCGTTCGGCCCGGAGTTGGTGTTGGGCGCGTTGAGTCTGCCTTTCACCGTGTTGTGGGTGGTGGGTGTGGTCAACGCGCTCAACCTCATCGACGGCCTGGATGGGCTCGCGGGCGGCGTGGCCTTCTTCGGCGTCGGCACCAACTTCATCCTCGCGCTGTCGCGAGGTGACGTGCTGCTGTCATTGCTGATGGCGGCGCTGGCGGGCGCCATCCTTGGGTTCCTGGTGTTCAACTTCAACCCGGCCTCCATCTTCATGGGGGACACCGGGAGCATGTTCCTGGGCTTCGTGCTGGCCGCGGTGTCCATCAAGACGAGCACCAAGAGCGGCACGGCGGTGGCCATGCTGGTGCCGGTGATGGCGCTGGGGCTGCCCATCATGGACACGCTGCTGGCCATTGTGCGGCGCTCGCTGCTGGGGCGGCCGATGTTCAGCGCCGACCGGGAGCACATCCATCACCGGCTGATGAGCCACCTGGTGCTCAGCCACCGCGCCACCGTGCTGGTGCTGTATGGCCTGTGTGGCCTCTTCATGCTGGTGGCGCTGGCGCTGAGCTTCGCCAGCAGCGCGCAGAGCGCCATGCTGCTGTGTGGCATGGGCGTGCTCATCGTGCTGCTGATGCGGCGGTTGGGCTACCTGGACCTGGGCCGCGCCAGGGACATGCACCAGGTACGTCAGCGCAACCTCTGGCTGCGGACCATGGTGAAGGACGTCACCCGCGCGGTGCGCGCGTCGCCTTCGCTGGAGGCGGTGTGGAACGCGGTGCGCCCGCTGGCGGATGCCCTGGGCCTGTCGCGCCAGGAGCTGCACTTCCAGCGCGTCCGTCCCACGGGGCTCGCGGATAACGTCGTCTTCGAAGCCCAGCGGCCCGCGGGCTCGGGGATGCCATTCGAGGTCCGCATCACCCTCGAGGCCGACGGCGAGGTGCTGGGCGCGATGCTGCTGGTGTGGCGGGATGGCCGGGCCGCCATCAACCGCGATGAGGAGCTGGCGCTGGAGCAGGTGGCGGACGCGGTGGCGGAGAGCGCCGGGCGGCTCCGGCCCCGGGCCGACGCCGAGCCCGGACGCCTGGTCGCGATGAGGAAGTGATGCCAGACGGGCGAGCGCCGTCTCGCGCCAGTCCGGGTGGTTCGATGTCCCCGGGGGCAAGCGCGCTCCATGCGCTGCTGCGGGCGTGGCCGGACGCCCCGGTGCGCGCCGCTCCAGAGGGCGCGGACGCGGACGGACTGGTCCACACGGCGGTGGGGCACGGGCTGGTGGGCTTCGTGGCGCACGCGGTGGAACGGGCGGGCTGGGCGCTGCCCGAGTCCGCGCGTGCATCCCTGCGCCGGGAAGCGTTGGGGAACGCGGCGCGGGCGCTGCGCGTGAAGACGCTGCTGCTGCGAAGCCTGGACGCACTGGCGACGGTGGGGCAGGTGCCGGTGCTGCTCAAGGGGTACGGGCTGGCGCTGCGGCTGTATCCGGACCCGTTGCAGCGAGCCACCACGGACGTGGACCTGCTGGTGGCGCGCGCGGATGTGCGCGCCGCGGTCCAGGCGCTGGCCCGGGTGGGGCTCTCGGTGCGGCGGGACGACGGCGCCCGGCACGGGGAAGAGGACGCTCACCACTTGGAGCTGGCGGGGCCGGCGGGGCTGGTGGAGCTGCACTACCGCGCGCTCGCGGGATGGGGCGAGGCCCTGGAGGGCGACGCGCTGCTGGCGCGGGCGGAGGCGGGCGCGGTGGACGGCCGGGCGGTGCGGTGGCTGCGGCCCGAGGACGAGGCCGTCTACCTGGCGCTGCACGCGAGCAACCACGCGTTGCAGCGGTTGGCGTGGCTCTTCGACTTGAAGCTGCTGGCGCTGGCGGACACGCGGCTGGACTGGCGGATGGTGGTGGAGCGGGCACGCGGCACGGCCTTCCCACATGCGGCCTGGTATGCGTGGGATGTGGCGCGGAGGCTCCTGGCGGCGCCGGTGCCGGACGAGGTGCTGGCGGCGCTGGCTCCACCTCGCTGGCAGCAAGTGCTCGCACGGCGTTTTTTCTCCGACGCGCGGCTGCTGGAGGCGTCGCTGCTGGATGGCCGGACTGGGTGGATGGCGGCGAAGCTGCTGCTGGCGCCACGGATGGGCTCCGTGGCGCGGTATGGCGTCCGGCGAGCCCGGAACGCCGTGCGGGCGAGGCTGCGCCGTCCAGGCTGAGCGGGGTGTGCGGCATGTCTCCGCCGCAGCCAGCACGCCCATCGCCAGCTCGCCAGGCGGCGTCTTCATGCGCACCTGCCTCATGAAGGAGCGGCCACAGCTCCCGCCGTGCGACTCGGTCCGTGGGCCACGGTCATTTCGGCGGATGCCGCCGCGGGCGGCCAGAACGCGTTCAGAGGGTTTCTGGGCTCCGTTTCGTAGAGGCTTGAATCTGCTTGGGTTTTTCAGGGCCCGGCCGCCGTGTCGATTTTCTGGGGGCCGTGTCGATCCGCGTTCGGCTGATTCGTCGCCATTTCAGAACGGGGCGGTGCCCCCCAACCGAAAGGACGATGCGATGAAGGTCATGGTGCTTGTGAAGGCGACGAAGAACTCCGAGGCCGGTGTGATGCCCAGCGAGAAGCTGTTCGCGGACATGGGCAAGTTCAACGAGGAACTGATGAAGGCCGGGGTGCTGCTCGACGGAGACGGCCTCAAGCCGAGCAGTGCAGGCAAGCGCATCCGGTTCTCGAACGGCACCAAGCGCGTCATCGACGGCCCCTTCGCCGAGACGAAGGAGCTCGTGGCCGGCTATTGGGTCTGGCAGGTGAAGTCGATGGAGGAGGCGATGGAGTGGGCGCGCCGTTGCCCGGACCCGATGCCCGGAGAGGAGTCGGACCTGGAGATCCGCCCCTTCTACGAGTTGGACGATTTGGGCGCCGAGTTCACGCCGGAGCTGCGCGCCCAAGAGGAGAAGCTGCGCGCCGAGCTGGACCAGCGTCGCGGCGCCTGATGCGAGGGGCCGTGGAGCGACGCCGCTCCACGCCCCTGCCTCGCTCACCTCACGGACACAGCGGGCTGCCGCCGAGGCCCGGCGCGCAGCCCTGGCCCACGCAGTACTTCGGCCCGCTGTCGTGCACCTGCTGGCCGGCTGAATCGCGCGGCACCTCCACGGTGCAGCGCCCGTCGGCTTGGTTCCCGGACGGGTCCTCCACCACGTAGTGCACCGTGTAGACGCGGCCATCCCCGGCGTCGTCGCGCTCTGCGCGCAGTTGGACGGAGGTGGCATTCACCCGCACGGCGATGTCGTCGCACGTGGCGCCGTCGCAGATGCCCGCGACGTCCTCGGACTCATCCGACGTCACCCGGACGATGCGGCCGTACCGCTCCAACGACAGGTCTCCCAGGCACGCGTCCTTCGCGGGCGCCGCGCACTCGGCCAACGTCACCGTGCGGTACTGGTGGTCCGCCGGCCACAGCCGCTTGCCCAGGGACGCGCCGGGCACGGGCGCCCGCGTGTCCCGCACCGTCACGGAGAAGGCGCAGCCGCACGCGTTGCCGGAGCCATCCACCGCGTTGCAGTCCACCACCGAGCGCCCCAGCGGGAAGCGGGAGCCATCCGGCGGCGTGCACGTCACCGACACCGGCCCGCAGTTGTCCTCCGCCCGAGCGGTGTAGGCCGCCTCCGCGCCGCCCGCCACGCACTCCAGCACCTGCGGCGCCGGGCAGAGGATGGACGGCAGCGTCGTGTCCACCACCTTCACCGTGGCCTGGCACACCGCGCTGTCCTCACCGTCGTGGGCCGTCAGCGTCACGGCATGTCGCCCCAGGCCGAAGGGCCCGGGCGCCGCCTGCGTCAGCGTGAAGGGGCCCGGCTGTCCGTCCGGGTCATGGCTGCCGTGGTCCACGTTGGCCGACGCGCGGCACTGCGCGTCCGCCTCCACGACGACGTCCTGGCACAGCGCCACCGGAGGCTCGTTGGGCGCGCACGCCAGCTTCAGCTGCGCCGACGCGACGTTGTTGTCCTCGCGGCACTCCAGCTCACGTCCCGTGCCGGTGCCGTCGTCATCCACCACCGCGTAGACCAGCACCCAGCCACTCTCCGGGGTGTTGAGCGCCAGCTCCACGGACGCCTCTTCGCCCGCTTTCAGCTTGTGGGGCACGGTGGCCACGCCCAGGAGCGTGCCGCCTTCACCCACCGCGTCCTGGTAGAAGGCCACCTGGACCCCCGCCGAGGCCGCCGAGTCCCCCTGGTTGCGCACCCGCGCGCCGAGCGTCACCACGCCCTCGCCCGAGCAGGTGGCCGTCACCTGTCCGACGGCGAGGTCCGGCGCCGCGAAGGGCCGCACGGTGCCCGTGCCCTGGCTGTTGGTGCGGAAGGTGTTGAGCCCCGGCGCCAGCCAGTTGCTCACCGGACGCGCGGGCAGGGTGCCGTCGTCATTCACGTTGGTGACGGAGTAGGCGTGCTGGTTCCAGATGCGCCGCGTGTTCACCCAGCCGTCCTTGCGGTCCCGGTACACGCGGATGCCCTGGAAGTCGCCGTAGCCGCAGGCCGTGTTCTGCGCGACGATGATTTCGGCGTTGCCATCACCGTCCACGTCCGCGACCACCGGATTCTCATACGCGGTGCACGAGCTGTGCGGCGCCTCGAAGCGGACCTGGCCCGTCACGCCGTCGTAGATGCGCAGCGCCGTCTCGTCCGCGTAGACGACCTCGGCGCGGCCATCGCCCTCGAAGTCGAAGGTGGAGGAACCGGTGCGGTTGGAGCTGTGGTCCTGCGTGGGGCTCAGCCACTTCACCGTGCCGTTCGGCTCGAACACGGCGTAGTGGGACGCGCCCGCCACGCCAATCTCCGGCTGCCCGTCCCCGTCGAAGTCCGCGATGTTCGGAGGTCCGCCCACGCCGCCGCCCAGGTGCTGCACGGTCCACTTCACCTGGCAGTTCGCGTCCATCAAGGACACGTGGCCGTCCCACACCACGACGATTTCGCCCTTGGGACCCGCGTCGAAGTTGCCCACGCCCGAAAGCCCGTGGCCCAGCTCCGCCGCCTTGCACTTGAGCGTGCCGTCATGCCGGTAGATGGCGCGGCCATTCACCACCTCCTGGAGCCCGTCCCCGTCCAGGTCCACCGCGAACGCCAGCGGTCCGGTGTCGTTGGCCGGGCTGCCCACGCCGTCGCTCCCCACCCACCGGAGCGTCCCGCTGCTGTCGTAGACGTGGTTGCCGGCGATGATTTCCACCGACCCGTCCCCATCCAGGTCGGCCAGGGACACGCCGCCCCAGTCGAGCGGGGGCCCGTCCGCGCGGAACTTGAAGGCGCCGGTGTGCTCGAAACAGATGATGCCCTGGGCGCTCTCCGGCACGGTGCACAGCTCCACCTTGCCGTCGCCGTCGATGTCGCCCGCGGCGACGCTGGCCGAGCCCCGGGTGCGGTACGCCGGGTCCGTCACCGCCCACAGGTCCGAGCCGTCCGAGCCGCTGATGGCGCGCAGCACGCCGTTCGTCTTGAAGTTCCAGCCCTCGAAGCTGTTGAACACCACGTCGGGGACGCCATCCACGTTGACGTCCACGACCACGGGCGTGGCCTGCGCGTTGGTATGCGTGGGCATGAGGGGACTGGCCGTCCACGCCCACTCCACCTCGGGCTCGAAGTGGGGCTCGAAGGGCGGCCGCACCTCGCACCGGGCCTCTGACTCCACCGCCGTGGTGTTGTCGAATGCCGGAGGTTCCGCGGGGGTCGTGCCTGTGCACGCCACCCATCCGAGCGCTCCGAGCGTGAGCCAACGGCCCGGACGCCCGTCCGACCATCCCTGCTGCGACATGCCGCCTCCCAGAAAGCCTGCCCGGCCCGCGACGTACCGGGCGGCCCAGGTATTCACTCGGCTCGGTTTGGGGACCCACCCCGGAAGGCCGCCCAGTGTCGGCTGTTCACCCTTGGTGCTTGGGCGTGACGCCATCCGGACGTTGCAGGCCATGCGTCCGGACCGTTAAAGGGGGCCCCATGTCCGCCGGTCTTCTCAATACCTTCCGAGTTCTCTCTTCGTTCGACCCGCCGCGTGGCGCGCTTCGGGGGGCGCCCTGGGATGAGTATGTGGACTGGGCCATCATGCAGGGCCTGGCGCCCCTGGCGGCCTACAACCTGGAGTACCGGCTGGGCGCGGGCAACGCGCCGGAGTGGGCGCGGGACAAACTGCTCAGCATCTATCAGGGCTCCGTCAACGACAACGTGATGAAGCTCGTGAACTTCAAGCGCATCGTGGGCGCGCTGGAGGGACGCAAGCTGGTGCTGATGGGAGCCGCGTCCTTCGCGGACTCGCTCTATCCACACGTGGGCTTCCGGCCCGTGCCGGAGCTGCAAATCCTGATGAAGCGCCTGGACGTGGACGGCTTCTCGGGCTTCCTGTCCCACCACGAGTTCGTCCCAGAGCCCGACACGGAGAACAGCGGCGCCACGAAGGTGGTGTCCGACGGGCGCACCGTCATCCTGCTCTATTCGGACGTGCTGGGTCCTCAGCGCCGCGAACAGACGGCGGGCATCATCGAGCGGGCGAAGCCCATGCGCGTGTATGGCTCCTCGCTCTACCGCCCGGAGCTGGAGGACGCGGTGCTGCTGGTGGCGCTGGAGCATGCGCGCCATGGGTACGCGGTGCCGTGGTTGTCCTTCATCGACCTGCGCGAGCTCGTCACCGGCGCGAAGTGGATGGGCGGCGTGTACTCGCGTCCGTTGGATGTGCCGGTGCTGCTGGCCCGGGCCGCGGAGTGGCGTCTGGAGCGGGCGCTCTACACGTCCCTGTCGATTGTCGCGCGCTTGTTCCCGGACGCCGCCGCGGACGCCACCGCCGCGCTGCCGCCGCTGCGCCGGGCGACGCGGGAGCTGCTGGAGCGGACGGTGGTGGGTCCTGTATGCACCCCCGGCCGGACCTCGGCCCTCAAGGGGATGGAGCGGGTTCGCCGCCTGCTTACGGGCCAGTAGGCTCGGCTGCTCGCAGAGGAGCCCCCGTGACGGGGATGGGCTTTCTTTCGGACTCCCTCCCGGCGTATGAGTCCTTCAAGAGACATTCACTGGGGCTCCCTCAATGCGTATTGCCATCATCGGAACCGGCTACGTCGGACTGGTCGCGGGCACCTGTTTCGCGGACTCGGGTAACGACGTCACGTGCGTGGACATCGACGAGCGGAAGATCCGCATGCTCCAGGCGGGCGAGGTGCCCATCTACGAGCCCGGCCTGGAGGAGCTCATCAAGAAGAACGTGCGCGAGAAGCGCCTGTTCTTCACCCGGGACCTGACGGAGGCCGTCACCAACGCCCAGGTCGTCTTCATCGCCGTGGGCACGCCGGAAGGTGAGAGCGGCGACGCCGACCTCCAGTACGTGCTGGCCGCCGCCGAGCAGATTGGCAAGGCGATGAAGCAGTACACGGTGGTGGTGGACAAGAGCACCGTGCCGGTGGGCACCGCGGACAAGGTGCGCGAGGCCATCCGCAAGGTGACGGACATCGAGTTCGACGTCGTCTCCAACCCGGAGTTCCTCAAGGAAGGCGCCGCGCTGGACGACTTCCTCAAGCCCGACCGCGTCGTCATTGGCGTGGACTCCGAGCGCGCCCGCAAGGTGATGGCGGACCTGTACTCGCCCTTCGTGCGCACCGAGAACCCGGTGCTGTTCATGGACACGCGCTCGGCGGAGCTGACGAAGTACGCGGCCAACGCGATGCTGGCCACGCGCATCTCCTTCATGAACGACATCGCCGCGCTCTGCGAGAAGGTGGGCGCGGACGTGGACTTCGTGCGCAAGGGCCTGGGGTCGGACAAGCGCATCGGCTATCCGTTCCTCTTCCCAGGCGTGGGCTACGGCGGCTCCTGCTTCCCCAAGGACGTGAAGGCGCTGGTGGCCACCGCGCGTGAGTACGGCCTGGAGCTGGACCTGCTGCGCGCCGTGGAGCGCACCAACGAGCGCCAGAAGAAGCTGCTGGTGAACAAGGCCACCAAGCACTACGGCTCGCTGGAGGGCCGCAAGTTCGGCGTGTGGGGCCTGGCCTTCAAGCCGAAGACGGACGACATGCGCGAGGCGCCGTCCATCGAGGTCATCGAGGGCCTCATCGGCAAGGGCGCCCAGGTGATTGCGCACGACCCGGTGTCCCCGCACACCGCCAAGCGCGTCTTCGGTGATCGCATCCGCTACGCCTCCGTGCCCTACGAGGCGCTGGAGGGCGTGGACGGCCTCTTCGTGGTGACGGAGTGGAACGAGTTCCGCCACCCGGACTTCGAGCGCATGAAGACGCTGATGAAGTCGCCCGTCGTGTTCGACGGCCGCAACGTGTACGACCCGGCGCGTATGCGTGAGCTGGGCTTCACGTACTACGGCATCGGCCGGCGGTAGCGGTGAGCGGGAGCAGGGCCCTCGACGCGCTGACGGGGCTGCGCTTCGTCGCGGCCCTGCACGTCGTGTTGTTCCACTTCGCGGCGCCGTGCTTGGGCACGGCGCCGGAAGCGCTGCGGAGCTGGGTGGGCGCGGGCTATGCCGCGGTGGGCGTCTTCTTCGTCCTGTCCGGCTTCGTGCTCGCCTGGAACTACCTGGACGCGGACGGGCGCATGGAGACGTCGCCCCGGGCCTTCTGGGCCGCGCGCGTCGCCCGCGTGTACCCCGTCTACGCGCTGACGTTCCTCCTGTCCGCGCCCACCACCATCGCCGCGTCCGTGGCGGACAACGGCTGGAAGGTGGCCGCCGCGAAGCTCGCGGTGGGCGGGGTGGCGACGCTGGCGCTGCTCCAGGCCTGGGTTCCCCGGCTCGCGCTGTACTGGAATCCGCCGGGCTGGTCCGTGGCGGTGGAGGCCTGCTTCTACGGCCTCTTTCCCCGGCTGGCGAAGGGGCTGCCCCGGCTCAAGCCCGCGTGGCTCCCCGTGGCCCTGGGCGGCGCGTGGGGGCTGGGGTTGCTGCCGCCGCTGCTGTACCTGGCGCTCCTGCCGGACGGCCCGGGCCTCGTGGACGTGCATGCGTCGGGGCCCTGGCTGATGGCGCTCAAGTTCAACCCGCTGGCGCGGCTGCCGGAGTTCCTCTTCGGCGTCCTGCTGGGCTGGTGCTTCGTGCGCGAGCGCGCGGCGGGAGGGGCGAAGGGCTCCGGCGCGGTGCTGGCGGCGCTGGGGACGGCGCTGCTGCTGGCGGCGGGCGCGGCGGGCTCGAGGGTGCCGTACCCGCTGATGCACAACGCCCTGCTGGCGCCCGCGTCGGGGCTGCTGGTGTACGGGCTGGCGCGGGGCGGAGGCGCCCTGGGCTGGCTGCTGTCACGGCCCACGCTGGTGAAGCTGGGGGGCGCCAGCTACGCGCTCTACCTGCTCCAGTACCCGGTGTCGGAGGCGGCCAAGAGCCTGGGGGCTTGGGTGTCACCCTGGATGGAGCTGCGCACGCCCGAAGGGCTGCTGGCCACCGTGTTGCTGCTGGGCGTGCCCGCGTCGCTGTGGGTGCACCGCGCCGTGGAGACACCGCTGCGCTCACGCGTCCGCGCCGCGCTGACGCCCTGGGTAGAGGGGGCGCCGCGCGAGCCCGTGAAGCCGGTGGTGCCGGGGACCTGAACGGCGGGCTGGCGCCGTCAAGCGAGACGGGCGGCGTCCGGGGCACAGGCGCCCGGAGCCTCCGGTCAGGTGGGCCGCCTCAGCGGGAGAGGCCGCAGGCGCGCTTGCCTTCGTCGGTCTCGATGGCGCGGCAGTCGCAGCCGGCCAGGCGCTCCTCGCACACGGCCTCATCCTCGGCGGTGGGCTCCACGCGGTTTTCCTCCTGAGAGGCGCGGCGGAGGCACAGCTCCTTCTCCACCGAGTTGATGGAGCAGTCGCACAGCTTCTCAGACAGCTCGCGGCAGGCGCCCTTGCAGCCGGTGAGGCCGGACAGGGCGGAACAGAGGAGGGCGGCGGTGACGATGAAGCGGCGCATGGCTGCGGCGAACATGCCAGAAGGTCCCCTGGATGCAAGCTGGCTTCGAGCCCTTCGTGCCTGGGCGGATGCTAGGGTCGCCCGCCTGCTCCACACCTGGGGGAAACGCCACACATGTTGTCAATCGTCGTCGCTGCGTTGCTGGCCACCGCGTCCACTTCAACGTCCCACTCACTTCTGACGCCCGTGTCCGAGCGGCCCGTGTCGGCCCGGCTCCTCGTGGCCCAGGCCCCGGCGGAGGAGGCGCCGGACGTCTCTGGGACGTCCACGCCGCCGCCCGTGCCGGAGGACCTGGAGGCCCGCGCTCGCGAGCTGACGCAGCAAATCGCGATGCTCCAGAGCGAGATTCGCTCCGTTGACACGAACTGGCCCGCGGGGTCGTTGGTGATGGCGTACTCGGGCTACGTGCTGTCCCCGCTGCTGCTATTGGGCATCCCCCTCATCATCGTCGGCATGAGCTCGTCGAATGACGACGACGCCGGCACCTTGCTGGCCCTGGGGGTGGGCACGACGCTGGGCGGAGTCGCGGGGGTCGGGCTGCTCATCGCGGGCATCGTCACGGGTTCCAAGCAAGCGGGTATCAACCGGGCCCACCGGGAAAGCCTGGTTCGCGAGCGCATCCGCCTGGAGGATGAGCTGCGCGACGTGAAGGCCCGCCGGGACGCGCGAGGGGCCATGCAGACGCGGCAGTGGACGCCGCGCGCCGGCATCCCGTTGGTCGCCTTCGCCTTCTGATGTCACCTTTCGCGCACGTCCGGTCTCCTGGCGGCTCGTCCTGGAGGCGGGGTGGCGGGCGAGGGGCGCGGGTGCTGTGATACTCACCCGGCCAATCCCCGCATGCTCCGCGCTTCCCGCAGTGCCTCTCGATTCACCCTGTTCGCCGAGGCGGCGCTGGCGGCGCTCGTCGTGGTGTGTCCGCTGGCGTTGGGTGGCGCCGCGGGGTGGTTGCTGGGGCCGCTGGTGCTGTTGTCCGGCGCCGCGGCGGTGCTGGCAGCGATAGGGGCGAAGCGGCAGGGCCAGTCGCTGCGCGTTCCGCTGCTGGCAGTGCCCCTGGCCCTGGGGGCGGGCCTGTGCGCGGTGCAACTGGTGCCTCTGCCGGCCGGTGTCCTGCGCCTGCTGAGTCCGGAGGCGGCCGCGCTGCGGGAGTTCGCGCTGGTGCCGCTGGGGCTGGAGCGGGCGCGGCCGGTGTCGCTGGACCCGTCCGCCACCTGGCGCGAGCTGGCGAAGCACCTGGCCTACCTGCTGGCCTTCCTCGCGACGGTGCAGGTGAGTCGCTCGCGGAGCAGCCGGGAGCGGTTGCTGGCGGCGGTGGTCTTCACCGGCGCGGGCCTCACGGTGATGGGGCTGGGCCATGCGTTGATGGGCGTGAAGTCCCTCTTCGGGCTGATGCACTGGATGCACGCGCGGCCCACGCTGGTGACGCCCTTTGGCAACCCGAACCACCTGGCCGGCTTCCTCGCGCTGGCGTCCACGCTGGGCGTGGGGCTGGCGCTGACGCGCGGACAGCAGTCGCGAGCGTTGCCATACGCGCTGGCGGCGGGCGTGTCGGGGCTGGGCGTGGTACTGTCGCTGTCGCGCGGAGGCATTGCCTTCTTCGCCTTCGGACAGGCGCTGCTGGCGCTGTTCCTGCTTCGCAATCGCCGCGCGTCCGGTGAAGGGGCGCCCCCGGTATGGGCCCGGAGCGCCGCGGCGCTGCTGGGGCTGCTGGGCGTGCTGATGGTGGGTGCGTACACGGCGGCGGACGCCCTATGGGCGGAGGCGCGCACCGCGGACAGCGTGGAGAAGCTGCGCCAGTCCAAGGTGGCGCTATGGCCGATGCTGGCGGACGCCGCGCGGGCGTTTCCCGTGCTGGGCATGGGGCGCGGCGCCTTCGAGGCGGCGTTTCCGCGCTACCAGTCGGAGCCCAATCCCAACACCTTCACGCACCCGGAGAACGCGGTGTTGCAGGTCGCGGCGGAGCTGGGCGCGCTGGGGCTGGTGGTGCTGGCGGTGGCCGTCTGGGGCTTCTTGCGGCTGCTGCGCCGTGAGGGGTTGGAGACGGTGGACCTGGCGGCGCTCGCGGGCGTGGCGGCGCTGGCGCTGCACGACCTCTTCGATTTCAGCTTGGAATTGCCCGCGTGCGCGGTGGCGGCGTTGGTGGCGCTGGGCGCGGTGGCGCGTCCCCGGGAGCGGGCCGCCGAGGAGAAGGCGTGGAGCGCGCGGCCCTCGGGCGCGGTGCAGGGGACGGGGCTGGCGCTCACGGCGGTGGCGCTGGTGGCGCTGGTGCCCGGACGTCATCGCCTGGGCGACGCGGAGGCGGAGCTGGCGCGGCTCGTCACGTCGGGGGCATCCGCGCGGGAGGTCCACGCGCGGGGACTGGCGCTGGTGGACCGGCACCCCTCGGACTACCTGTTGTACCGGCTGGTGGCATCGGCGCACGCGGCGCGAGGGCGTGAGGGGGCAGGGGAGGCGCTGGCCCTGGTCAACCGGGCGCTGTTCCTGGCGCCGTTGGATGCCAGCTCCCACCGGGTGGCGGCGCGGGCGCTGCTGGCGCTGGGCCGGAGCGCCCAGGGCTTCCTGGAGTACCGGCTGGCGCACGAGGCTGGGGATGCCACCGTGCTGCTGGGCGAGGCCTTGCCCCAAGCGGAGACCCTGGCGTCGCTCACGGTGCTGACGCCGCAGTCGCCCGCGACCGCGGTGCGGCTGCTGGACGCGCTGGCCAACACGCCGGGGCGGTTGGCGCTGGCGCTGGACTACTCGGGCTGGGCGCGGGAGCACTTCGCGGGTCAGCCGGAAGCCGCGGCGCTGTGGGCGCGTGAGGCCCGGTTGCGAATCCTGCGAGGGGACCTGGAGACGGCGGAGGCCGCGCGGGCGCAGGTGGAGCGCCTGGCGCCGGACGCGCTGGACACGCACCTGCTGCGCGCGGAAGTGCTGCGGGCGCAGGGGAAGCGAGAGGAGGCCCTGCGTGCGTTGGAGCAGCTGTTGGCGCGCTTCCCGGGCAATGTGGCGCTGTCCTTCCAGTTGGCGGCGCAGCAACTGGACGCGGGGCTGACGCGGCGGGCGAAGGACACGCTCCAGGCGCTGGCGCCCTTCATCACGGACTACGCCCAGCGCGCGCGGTTGTTGGCCATGGAAGCGGCGTGCCTGGAGCGCGAGGGGTTGCTCTCCCACGCACTGGAGCGGCGGCAGACGGCGGCCCGACTCGTGCCTGGCGCGGATGCGTTTTTCGCGGTGGCGCGGACCCAGGAGGCGCTGCGTCGCTATGACGCGGCGGCGCGTTCGGTCCACGAGGGCATGCGGCATCTTCCCGTGGGCGCGCGGGCCGAGGCACAGGCCTGGGTGTCGCGGCTGGAAGGCGCGGAGCGCGAGCGCGTGGATTCGCGGCGCAAGACGCTGTCGGAGGACCCTCGCGAGGCGGAGCTGGAGTACCTGCTGCGGGGCCCAAATGTGGATGGCGAGGCTCGGGACGCGCGTTAGGCGCCCGGGCCTCGCTCCGGTTCAGACGTGGGCGTGTGCCTCCTCATGGGAGCGGCTGGGCGCGCCGGTGTTGTTGAGGGCCTGGAGTTGCTGCTCCTTCTCGATGAAGGAGGCCACCAGGGGCCACTCCAAGGTGGCGAAGTCCTGGAAGCGCAGCTCGAGCGACTCCTCGTGGGAGCCCGCGCGGAAGAGCAGTCGTTCCGCCAGGCTGAGGGATTCATCAACGGCGACAGGCAGGCCGTAGAGCTCACCAAAGGGGGGCTCCGCGCCCACCTCGCAGTCGGGAAAGTGGCCGGAGAATTCCGGCTCGGTCGCGAGTCGGACGTGCCGGGCACCCAGCATGTCTCGGACCTGGTTCAAATCGACGGTGCCCGCCGCGGGGACGACGACAATCCATGGCTGCCGGTCCGCCATCACGATGACGGACTTGGCCACGCGCCAGCCGGAGACGTGCAGCGACTCGGCTACTTCTTGAGCGCTGACGGCACGCGGGTGCCAGTACCGCTCGAAACGCACCCCGTTGCGGCGCAGATAGTGCTGTATCGCTTCGGGAATCATGGGGAATCTCACCTCCTCTAGAAAGAAGGTGATGACCGCCAGCGCGTCCGACCACGGGCGCCTGCCACACTCGGGCTTACAGCCGACCACGGAGCGCCCGTCCGCCCGTGCGTAGGGCGGCCGGGCGCTCGGATAGGCTGAGCCGCCATGAACGGGTCGCTACGGCTCCTGACGCTCTGCAGCCTCCTTCTGGGCGCGCTCGCGTGCAGTACGGCGTCCTCTCCCGTGATGCGCGAGTGGGAATCCGCGAAGTGGCAAGCGGATGTCGACGGGTGCAGCGCATCGAGCGAGCCGCGCTGCATCGTCCTGGTTTGTGATGAAGGTGATTGCGGCCTCTTCCGGTGTGAGGACGTGGCGGAAGACGTCGTAACGCATGCACCGAGGGCAGGAGCGGTTGAGAAGGCGACGGGCAGCCCCGCTTTCCGTGGGACGGGCACCTACCGAAACTGGTGGCAGCGCCGTACAGGGATTCGAGGGGACGCACGGCCTCTCGTGACGGCTCCGCTGGCGCGGCGCTCTCCCGTCTTCATCCCCGCGATACCCCGACCGCAGGGCAAGCTCATCAAACATCACCTCTTTCCGCAGGAACCCCGGCTCGCTGCGTGGTTTCGGGCGGCAGGCATCGACATCCACCAGTTCACCCTGGTCGTCCCCGAGCACGTTCACCGGCAGATTCACAGCGGGAAGGGCATGGGGCCGGGAGGGGCGTGGAACAACGCGTGGCGGCAGTTCGTGGTGGCCAATCCCCGGCCCCCTTCGCGGGACGTCATCATGCGGCACGCAGTCGAGCTCGCCTTTCGTTTCGAGCTGTCGGGCCCGGTCGTGCCCTACAACATGCCCATTGCCCCTGGAATGCGTGGGCCTCGGATAGAAGCCTTATGAAGGCGGTTCTCAGGAGAAGGAGTGCGAGGGCGTGAGGTTCTACCGAGTCGAAGCGAGCACGACGTCACGCTTCACGGGCAACCTGAGTCGCGCCGCGCACAAATGGGGCCTCCCAGGTGTGGAGCCCTGCACGGAGTGTGGGGTGGGCGGCGGCTGGGCGGGCTTGCAGTATCCGTGTGTCGACCTGTCGAGCTTCTCGAAGGTTGAGCTGAAGCCGTTCTCCGACCCCTGGCCCGTTCCCTTCGAGGTCTTCGCGCGGCTGCGCGAGCGCGTCAGGCCCCTGGCGCCCGAAGGCGCGGTCCTGGAGCCCGGAACCCGGCTCGGCCCCCTGACAGGCGTGGCGACAGGGGCATTCGGGCACCTCGCATTGCAGGACTGGACGCTCGTCATTCGCGACGAAGCGCTGGAGATGTTGCAGGGCGAAGGCGTCCGGGGACTCACTGGGTGTCGTCTCGACGTGACCTTCCGAGGGAAGAACCCTCCGGTGCTCCGCGAGTTGCAACTGGCGCTTCATGGCCGGCTGCATCCCGACTGCTTCGTGCATCCCCGTGCGCCCACCTGCGCGAAGTGCGGAAGCGAGGCCAGTGAGCGCCTGCCAGATACATACTGGCTCGCTCGGGAGACGCTGCCCGTCGAGGTGGACCTGTTCCGGCTGAGGGATTACCCCACCCTCGTCATCGCGACCGAACGCATGGTGGTCGCGGCAGACCGGCTGAAGCTGGAGGGCGTCACCTTCCAGCCCCTGGACGCGCGCTGAGCCGGAAGCCCAGCGACCGTTGTACGTCTCAGCGTTGGAAATCGTAGACGCTGCCCAGGTTGAGAATCCGGGTCAGCTCATCCAGCGCCGTCATCGTCTCCCGCGCCAGTTGCGGGTCCTGCAAATCCTTGGGCCGCAGCACCTCGCGGTAGTGCCGCCGCACCCAGCCGGCCAGCGAGTCATGCAGCGCGGGCGTGTAGAAGACGTCCGCCTTGATGGCCCCGCGCTCTTCGTCCGTGAGCCACACCCGCTGGCGCAGGCAGGCCGGTCCGCCGCCGTTGTTCATCGACTGGCGCACGTCCAGGTAGTGCACGGCCTTCACCGGCGTGTCCTCGGCCACCACGCGCTCCAGGAACTGCCGCGCCGCGGGCGTCTCCCGGCTCTCTATCGGCGCCACAATCGCCATGGTGCCGTCCGGCAGCGTCAGCACCTGCGAGTTGAACGGGTACGCCTTCACCGCGTCCTTCGCCGGCAGCTCCGCATTCGTGGCCACCACCGCGCGGAAGTCCTGGCCCAGCTTCTCGCGCAGCACCGCCAGCAGCCCCGCGTGGTCCACGAAGGCCAGCTCGTGCAGCATCAGGAACCGCTCGTTGCCCACCGCCAGCACGTCCGTGTGGAAGGCCCCCGCGTCGATACCCTCCGGATGCTGCTGCGGGAAGAGCACCGACTTCGCGTCCAACTGGTGCAGCCGGGCCAGCGCCTGGCTGGCCTCCAGCGTCTGCCGCGCGGGGAATCGGCTGGGCCCCTGCACGTCCTGCCACGCGCTGCGGCCCCAGGCGAGCAGATGGACGCCCGCGTGCCCGGGCGTGGCGAGCCGCGTGTGGTTGGCCGCGCCCTCGTCCGCGAAGTGCCCGCTGCCCGGCAGCGGCACGTGCACCGCGAAGTATTTCTCATTGGAGAAGATGGCGCGCAGCACCGAGTGCGTCGTCTCCGCCTCGATGGCCCGGTGGTACATCTGCGACAGGTTGGCCGGCGTCAGGTGCACCCGGCCATCCGCCGTGTCCGTGCTGGGCGCCACCGTGGCCGCGTTGGCCGTCCACATGGAGGACGCGCTGGACGTCAGGCGCAGCAGGTGCTCGGCCTCGCGCGCGGCCCGGGTGATGACCTCCTCGTCCGAACCCGTGAAGCCCAGCGCCCTCAGCGCGTGCAGGGACGGGCGCGGCTGGGGCGGCAGCACCGCCTGTCCCACCCCCAGGGCGGACACGAAGCGCATCTTTTCCAGCCCCTGGAGGGCCGCGTCCCGGGGGTGGCTGGGCTCACCGACATGGCTCTGCGACGCCAGGTTGCCGGGCGAGAGGCCGCCGTAATTGTGGGTGGGCCCAACGAGCCCGTCGAAGTTGTATTCGCGCATGGGATATTGAACGCCTCGTGGAGCGTCCACCCTTAGCAAAGCGCCTCAAGCGTTTCCTCCGCTACGTGCTCATCCGTGGCGTCCTGTTGCTCCTTCAACCTCTGCCCCTGGGGGTCGCCCGGAGCCTGGGCGCGCGCCTGGGCGCCCTGGCCTACACCCTGGCAGGAGGGGAGCGCCGCAAGGCCCTCAAGTCCCTTTCCGTGGCCTTCCCGGAAAAGTCTGACGCAGACCGGCAGGCCCTGGCCCGCGACGCCTTCCGCCACCTGGCTGCCGCCGCGCTGGAGGTGGCCTGCACGGGCGCCCTGGACGAGGCCCTGGAGCGCCTGGTCGCCTGGCCGGACGCCGACCGGCAGGTGCTGGAGACGGCCCTGGCCCGGGGGCGCGGCGTCGTCTTCGTGTCCGGACACGTGGGGAACTGGGAGCTGCTCGCCCGCCGCGTGGCGCGCGCCGGCTACCCCAGCCAGAGCATCGCCAAGGAGACCACCGACCCCCGGCTGACGGAGCTGGTGGGCCAGTTCCGGGCCCGCGGCGGGGTGCGGAGCATCTGGCGCGGCCAGGAAGGCGCTGCCCGGGCCATGCTGCGCGCCCTGCGCAACGGCGAAATCCTGGGCATCCTCATCGACCAGGACACGAAGGTGCAGTCCCTCTTCGTGCCCTTCTTCGGGCAGCTGGCCGCCACCCCGCGCGCCGCCGCTGACCTGGCCATCCGCACGGGCGCGGCGGTGGTGACGGGCTTCTGCCACCGCGAAGGGGCCGGGTACCGCCTGTCCATGGAAGAGGTCCCGGTGCCCCAGGACACGGACCGCGAGGCGGCCGCCCTGGCCCTCACCGCCGCCCTGTCCAGCCGAATCGAAGCCGCCATCCGGCGGACGCCGGAACAGTGGGTGTGGATGCACCAGCGCTGGAAAACGCGTCCACCGGTGAGCGAGGACGTCCCACTTCCGGAGGCGGCGCCCGCATCCGCCGGGTGATAAGGAAGCCCTGTGTCTCGCCTGCTCGCCGCCAGCCTCGTCATCCTGGTGTTCGCCCCCGGTTGCAAGCCGGGCTCTGGCGAGGGTGCGTCCGGCGGCCAGCCTCCCCCGGAGGTGGTGCTGCACGGCGCGCGCCTGGAGTCCTTCGAGGGCGACCGGCTCATCCGCTCCGGCACGGCCCGGCAGGTGTCCTACCAGCGCACCACCGGCGAGGTGTGGGCCACGGACGCCACCATCCGGATTCCGCCGGGTACCTCTTCCCAGGGCGCGCCCCCCGGGACGGAGGGAGGCGTGGAGGTGAGCGCCCCGAATATGGAGGGGAGCCTCGCGTCCAAGCAGGTGGTGGCCTCGGGCGGTGTCATCATCCGCACCGGGAAGGGCATGGAGGCCCGCACTCCCCGGTTGACGTACGACGCCACCACGGAGCGGGCGCATGGAAACGAGGGCGTGACGGTGAAGGGACCTGACTATCGGCTGAGGGCGGACCGCTTCGAGCTGTTCTTCCCGGACGAGACGTTCAACTTCGCGGGCTCGGTGGAGTCCGTGCTGGGAGCGCCAGAGTGATTGAGTTCCTCGTGATGGCCTTCTTCGTCGCGCAGCCCGCGCCCGCGGTCGCCGCCACCCCCGCGCAGGGCACGCCTCCCGCCGCCGCGGCGGGCTCTGCCTCCACCGCTGGGACGGGGACCCGCGCCCCGGGCCCCCTGGGCGGCAAGGAGCTGACGGAGCCCGTTCAAATCAACGGCGACAACGTCACCTTCCAGAAGTCCCAGGCCACCCTCACCGGCAACGTGAAGGTGAAGCACCGCACGCTCGACCTGAAGTGCGACCGGATGACGGCCAACTACACCCCTCAACGCGAGGTGACGCGTGTGGTGTGCACCGGCGGGGTGCATGCCGTGGACGGCGACCGCATGGCCAAGGGCGAGCGCGCCGAGTACGACGTGCCCAGCGGCGTGCTGGTGGTGACGGGCTCGCCCGAGGCCCGCCAGGGCACCACGCACATGCGCGGGACGAAGGTCCGGCTGACGCTGGGCAACGAGCGGCTGGAGGTGGAGAACGCCGTCATCGTCTTCGAATCGCTGCCCTCCAACCCCACCCCGGCCAGGCGCAAGGGGCGGCAGTCCGCGCCCCGGCCGGCCCCGTCCTCCGGGACGGCCCCCTCCGCCCAGGGAGGCACGGCTCGATGAGCGCGAGGCTGATCGCCGAGGGCCTGGAGAAGAGTTTCCGCGGCCGCAAGAAGGTGGTGGCCGGCGTGTCCTTCAGCGTGGCCCCCGGGGAAGTGGTGGGGCTGCTGGGGCCCAACGGCGCGGGGAAGACGACCAGCTTCAACATGGTGGTGGGGTTGGTGTCTCCGGATGCGGGACGCGTGCGCATTGGCGACGAGGACCTCACGCACCTGCCCATGCACCGCCGCGCTCGCCGGGGCGTGGGCTACCTGCCCCAGGAAGCCTCCGTCTTCCGCAAGCTCACGGTGCGCGACAACTTCCTGGCCGTGCTGGAGCTCCAGAAGGACCTGGACGCCAAGGCCCGCGAGCAGCGCGCCGACACCCTCCTGGACGAGTTCGGCCTCACGCACGTCGGGGAGTCCCTGGGGGGAGACCTTTCGGGCGGCGAGCGCCGTCGCGCCGAGATTGCCCGCAGCCTCATCCCCCAGCCCCGCTTCATCCTCTTCGACGAGCCCTTCGCCGGCGTGGACCCCATCAACGTGGGCGACCTCCAGCGGCAGATATTCCTCCTCCGGGAACGCGGGCTGGGCGTCCTCATCACCGACCACAACGTCCAGGACACCCTGGGTATCTGTGATCGTGCGTACATCATCGCACAGGGGCGAATCCTGGAAGAGGGCACCCCGGCGGAGATCGCCGCGTCCCCCAAGGCTCGCGCCGTCTACCTGGGGGAACGGTTCCGCCTCCAACAAGCGCTCTGAGCACGGCTGGCCACCTGTCAGAGGAGTGCTTAGAATGGGTTGGCCCCGCTTTTGCGTCGACCTGTCAACGCGCATGTGACACACTGAGTGCTCTTAAGCCCCCGAATTCCTTGTGGAATTCTGAGCATGCAAGCAAGGGACCCTCGTTTCGGGGCTAGACGAAGTCAGGGCTCCTTGTTACGTTGGCACGGTCTTTGATGGTGGTCCTCTGTCCAGAGGGACCGAATCAACCCGGGAGACCCCGTCTCATGGCGATGGAACTGAAACAAAGCCTGAAGCTTGCCCAGCAGCTGGTGATGACGCCGCAGCTGCAGCAAGCCATCAAGCTCCTCCAACTGTCTCGCATGGAACTGCTCGAGCAGGTCCGCGAGGAGATGGAGCAGAACCCGCTGCTGGAGCAACCAGACGAGCAAGCGCCGGGGGATGTGGGAGACAAGGAACCCGGGGAAGCCTCCCTGGAAGCAGACAACCTGGAGGTGCCGCGGGACGTGGATCTGCCCGCGGCGACCAGCGACACCGCCACGGAGTTCAAGGCGGACGGGGAGGGCCCCCCGGAAATCGACTGGGAGCAGTACCTCAACAGCTACCAGTTCAATGAGCCCACCACGGCCTCCAACAAGGGCAACGTGGCCACGGACGACATGCCGTCGTTCGAGGCCAACCTCGTCAAGAAGGCGGACCTGGTCGACCACATTCAGGAGCAGCTGGGCACGCTGCGCCTGAATGACGCCGAGCGCCGCATCGCCATGCTCATCCTGGGCAACCTGGATGACGACGGCTACCTCAAGCTGCCGGAAGTGGACGGGGATCCGCTCATCCGCCTGGCCAACGAGGCGGACGTGCCCATGCACGTCGCGGAGCGCACGCTGCGGCGCATCCAGATGCTGGACCCGCGCGGCTGCGGCGCCCGTGACCTGCAGGAGTGCCTGCTCATCCAGCTCCAGGGCATCCGGGAGCCGCACGCGCCGCTGTTGGGCCTCATCATCAAGCGGCACATGAAGTACCTGGAGAGCAAGAACCTGCCCGCCATCGCCAAGGACCTGAAGGTCACCTTGGAAGAGGTGGTGGGGGCGGTGCGGCTGCTCCCGAAGCTGGACCCGAAGCCGGGCCGCAACTTCAGCGGGGACGACGCGCAGTACATCTCCCCCGACGTGTTCGTCTACAAGATGGGGGACGACTACACGGTGGTGCTCAACGATGACGGCCTGTCCAAGCTGCGCATCTCCGGCACCTACCGGAACGCGCTGAAGACGGGCGCGGTGGGCCCGGGCCAGACGAAGGACTTCATCCAGGACAAGCTGCGCAGCGCGATGTGGCTCATCCGCTCCATCCACCAGCGGCAGCGGACCATCTACAAAGTCACAGAGAGCATCGTGAAGTTCCAGCGGGACTTCCTGGACAAGGGCATTGCCCACCTCAAGCCGCTCATCCTGCGGGACGTGGCCGAGGACATCGGCATGCACGAGTCCACGGTGAGCCGCGTCACCACCAGCAAGTATGTGCACACGCCGCAGGGCATCTTCGAGCTGAAGTATTTCTTCAACTCGTCCATCGCCCGCGTCTCCGGTGAGGACACCGCGAGCGAGGCGGTGAAGCACCACATCAAGCAGCTGGTGGCGCAGGAAGACGCCCGCAACCCGTACTCGGACCAGAAAATCGTCGAGCTGCTGCGCTCGCAGGGCACCGAGATTGCCCGCCGCACGGTGGCCAAGTACCGCGAGGTGCTGGGCATCCTCCCCAGCAGCAAGCGCAAGCGGTACTACTGAGTCACGGCTGTTCGGGCGCGCCGCTTGTCGTCGGCGCGCCCGGGTGGGCAGAGTGGGCGTCCCATGAGCGCCACCCTCCCTCCCGATTTCGCCGTGCCCCGGCGTGACTGCGTCCCCCTCGTCGTTCCGCCCGTCACGCTCGAAGGGCACGACGTCCGACTGGAGCCGCTGCGTCCGGAGCATGCGCCGGCCCTGGCCGCGCTGTGCGAGGACGACATCTTCACCTGGTTCTCGAGCGTGCTGCGGACCGAAGCGGACGTAGCGGCCTTCATCGACAGCGCCTGCCAGGCGGCCGAGCGAGGGAGCGAGCGCCCCTTCGTCATCATCGAGCGGCGGACGGGCGCGCCGGTGGGGACCACGCGCTTCCTCGAAATCCAGCGCGACCACCGGACGCTGGAGATTGGCTACACGTGGCTGGGCCGCCGCGTGTGGCGCACGCGCATCAACACGGAGTGCAAGTACCTGCTGCTGCGGCACGCCTTCGAGTCGCTCGGCGTCATGCGGGTGCAGTTCAAGACGGACAAGCACAACGCGCGTTCGCGGGTGGCCATCGAGCGGTTGGGCGCTCGCTTCGAGGGGGTGCTGCGCCACCACAAGCTGGTGCGCGGCGGTGTGGTGCGTGACAGCGCGTACTACAGCGTCCTCGACACGGAGTGGCCGGAAGTGAAGGTTCGGCTCGAAGGGCTGCTCGCGGACGGCGGGGCGCGGGTATAGGGTGCGGCGCCGCATGAATCCCATTCTTCGTCGCAGCCTTCTTCGCATCCCGACGGGGGCCTTCGTCGCGGTGGGCCTGTTGTCGGGTTGTGGCAGCAGCCTCACTTCGGAAGTCGTGGACCTGGCGGGACTCTCCGACCGGACGCTGACGCTGTCCCAGTCGGACGTGGACGTCTTCGAGGGCGTGGACGAGCCGGGCTCCCACCGCGTCACCGTCACCTTCTCGCCCGCGGCGGATGTGGACCGGTGCACCGAGCTTCGCGAGGGCGTCACGGCCACCTTCAACGGCCAGCCCATGGCACTGGAGCGGGGCGGGGTGGACGGCACCGCGGGCCGCGACGTGTGCGTGCCCACGCGGGCCTACTACGACTTCGACCCCAACGTCTGGGTGCGGCAGCCCATGGAGGACGCCCGCATCGTCCTCCAGGACGGGACGCACACCATCACCCTGGTGATGAAGAACGGAAAGGCCAAGCGCCTCTTCTCCTTCCAGGGCCCCGGCGCCGAGGACCGGCTCACGCGCGACCAGGAGTATTCGTTCCGGTGGTTGCCCGAGGGCGAGGTCCCCAGCCGCGCCGCGGCCACCCTGCTGCGCGAGGGAGGGAGCGCCACGGCCACCATCCCCACGGAGCAGGAAGAGGCGGTCCTCCGCTTCACCCTGCTGCCGACGACGCCTGTCGCCGCCCACCTGCTCACGCTGAGCGCGACCGCGCCCGGCGAGGTGCTGGAGTGCACGGGCGTCGCCACGTGCGAGGCGTCGGTGTTCCACTCCGAGGAGCGGGTCGTCAACGTGCAGTGAGGGGCCGGGGGGCGG
>NZ_VHLC01000047.1:0-64721 GCF_006547355.1 Myxococcus sp. AB036A
GGTTGGGTGAGGGTGCCCGCGAAGGCGGGGTGAAGGGCGGCGGCCGGCGCGGGGGCACCGTGCTGGGGCCGTCATCCTCCGCGAGCAGGTCCTCGGAGACCTCGACCTTGGCCTCGGTGGGGATGGCGGTGCGCGTTTCCTCGGGGGCCTCCGCGAAGGGGTTGCGCGTGGGCGGCGGCGTCGCATCGTCGTCCATGGCGGGCGGCGGGCGCGGCGGCGCCGCGGGCCGGGCCACGGGCGTTGCGGGCTTCACGGCCGGCGGAGGCTCCGGCGGCCGGGCGCGCGCCGAGGGCGGCGGGGTGGGGTGACTCGCGGGCACCTGCACCTGAACGGCTGGCGCGGGAGGCGGAGGCGGCGCGGCGGCGGCCTTGCCGGCCTTCGCGTCGCGGGCGTCCTGCTTGAGGCGCTGCTCGAAGGCGGCCCATTCCTGCTTGAAGTGGTCCGGGTCTGGCCTTCCCTGCTCGCGGTGCTTCAGGGACGGGGCCCAGCGCACCGAGTACGACTCGCCCGCGTGGAAGGTGGGCGGCGGCGGCAGGCCGTAGGTGGCCGGGTCGAAGAAGGACTCGTCCAGGTCGTGGAAGCCGTACGCGCGAGCCTTGCTGACGAAGTTGGGGATGATGCCGGTGGGCGCGTGGTAGCCCAGGATGTGGTCGTCCTCGTCCTTGGTGACGGGCGTGAAGACGAAGATGTCCTGGGTGCGGTAGTCGCCCTTCTCGTTGAGGGGCAGCACCTCCGACAGGGCAATCGTCTTGCGGCTGCCGTCGTGGAGGCGCTCGCAGCAGATGATGAAGTTGATGGCGCTGGCCACCTGGGCGCGCACGGCCACCATGGGCAGGTCCACGCCGGACATGAGGCACAGCGACTCGATGCGGCGCAGCGTGTCCGTGGGCGTGTTGGCGTGCGTGGTGGCCAGCGAGCCGCCGTGGCCGGTGTTCATGGCCTGCATGAGGTGGAAGGCCTCGCCGCCGCGCACCTCACCGACGACGATGCGGTCGGGGCGCAGACGCAGCGCGGAGTGGAGCAAATCACCCATGTCCACCGCGCCCTTGCCGAACTTGTCCGGCGGCCGGCTCTCGAAGGGCACGACGTGGGACTGGTTGAGCTGGAGCTCGGCCGAGTCCTCGATGGTGAGGATGCGCTCCTCATCCGGGATGAGCGACGACACGATGTTGAGCAGCGTCGTCTTGCCGGAGCCCGTGCCGCCGGCCACCAGCATGTTGAGCTTGGTGGCGATGCCGGCCTCGATGAGGCGCGCCATCTGCGGCGTGAGCGACCCGAACTTCATCAAGGATTGGACCGTCAGCTTCTCCTTGAAGAACTTGCGGATGGAGATGGTGGTGCCCTTGCGCGCGATGGGCGGAATCACCACGTGGATGCGGCTGCCATCCGGAAGGCGCGCGTCCAGGCGGGGGCGCTCCTCGTTGAGCATGCGGCCGACGAACTGGGCCATGTTGCGCGCAGCGCCGAGCAGGCCTTCGTCGGTGAACGATGCATCCACTTTCGTGAGCCGGCCCTTGCGCTCAATCCAGATGTCGGTCGGGCCGTTGATCATGATTTCCGACACGGCCTCGTCATCCATGTAGGGCAGGACGGGCTTGAGGAACGCGCGGAGTGACTCGGTGTACATCGTCATGGCGCCACCCAGGCTAGCGCGCTCTGGCCCCAGGGCCCAAGAACCCGTCCCGCCTGTTCGGCTGCTTTCTGGGGCAGGGGCCGCCCACCGCCGGTTTCCCGCGCGGGTGGGCGGAAAGCAGTGGGCGCTCCCGGGACCCGGTGTTTCAATGCCGCCGCCGCTGGAATGGGAGGCGTGAGTGCTCGCGGAAGGGTTGCCGGAAGACTGGAAGCAGGAGCTGAGCGCGGCGCTGGCGTCGCCGTCGTTCCAGGAACTGGAGCGCTTCGTCGAAGCGGAGCGGCGGGAGGCCACCGTCTTTCCGTCGGAGGAGGACCTCTTCTCCGCCTTCCGGCTCACGCCCTATGAAGACGTGCGGGTGTTGCTGCTGGGGCAGGACCCCTACCACGGGCCGGGACAGGCGCATGGGCTGGCCTTCTCGGTGCAGCCCGGGGTGCCGCCGCCGCCCTCGCTGGTGAACATGTTCAAGGAGCTGGAGAGCGACGTGGGCGTGCCCCGCCCGAAGGACGGCTCTCTGATTCCCTGGGCCCGGCAGGGTGTGCTGCTGCTCAACGCGGTGCTGACGGTGCGGCAGGCGAAGCCCAACAGCCACGCGGGGCACGGCTGGGAGGACTTCACGGACGCCGTCATCCGCGCGGTGAGCGCCAAGAGCGACCCGGTGGTGTTCCTGCTGTGGGGCCGCTACGCGCAGAAGAAGAAGAAGCTCATCGATTCGAAGCGGCACGTCGTCATCGAGGGCACACACCCCTCGCCGCTGTCGGCCAGCAATGGCTTCTTCGGCAGCCGCCCCTTCAGCGCCGTGAATGCGGCGCTCGAGTCCCACGGCCGTCCGCCCATCGACTGGCGCCTGTCCGCCTGAAGGGGCGGCGAGCCGCGTGAGACTCGGGCCGGACACACCGGGTCCGCGTTGATACGCTGCGGCGCGACATGACCGCTGCCTTCCTCGCCGCCACCACCCCCGAGCCGCTCTCTCCCAACCGCTACGGCATCCGCTTCACCGCGCCCTGGTACCAGGGCAAGGGCGCCTATGGCGGCATCGTCGCGGGGGCGACGCTGCGCGCGTTGGAGCACACCCTGGCGCAGGCCAACCAGCCGGGCCGTCCCGTGCGCACGCTCACCGTGCACTTCTGCGCGCCCGCGGTGGAGGGGGAGGCGGAAATCCAGACGCGCATCGAACGGACGGGGCGGCTCGTCACGCACGCGACGGCGCGCATCGAGAGCGCCGCGGGTGTGCTGTGTGTGGCCACCGCCACGTTCGGCACCTCGCGCGGCGGCGCGACGGAGTACTTCGACGTGAAGCGCCCGGTGGTGCCGCCGCCGGAAGACGTCCCCGTGGTGCCGGACGACGTGCCCATGCCCACCTTCTGCAGCTTCTTCGAGTACCGCTTCTGCGTGGGCTCGGCGCCGTACTCCGGCGCGGACGTGGCGGAGACGGGCGGTTGGCTTCGCCCGCGTGAGCCCATGGTGCTGGACGCGCCGCTGTGCGTGGGGTTGATGGACGCCTATCCGCCGTCGGTGCTCTCGCGCGTGGATGGTTTCCACGCGGCGGCCAGCGTGGACTTCACCGTGCACTTCTTCCACGACCTGCCGCGCCCGGGCCTGCGCGAGGACGCCCACTTCCTGCGCACGGGGCGCTCACGGCAGGCGGCGGAGGGGTACTCGGAGGACTTCCAGCAGCTGTGGACCCAGGAGGGCGAGCTGCTGGCTCAGTGCCGCCAGTTGGTGGCGGTGCTGGGCTGAGCGCGGGCGCGTTCTAGGCGCCCGCTACGTCTGCCCGCCGCTGTCCTCGGCGGACTTCCGGCCATTGGCATAGACCTTGGTTCCCACCTCAATCCCCCTCGGTGCTGACAGCGCCGCCCAAGGACAGGAGTCGTACCCCTCGGAGCCTTGCCGTCTCCACCGCCTGTTTCACCTTCTCCGAGACGAGGATCCACATCGTTGACTCCGCCAGCCGGAACATGGGCACGCCCATCGTCTTCGTCTCGTCGAGTACGAGCTTGTCGAACTTCATCAGCGGAGGCTCGTGGCCTGGCAGGTATTGGGACTGCGTCAGGTCCGCGCAGGCAAGCCGGCCGATGATGTTGACGGCCCGGTAGTCGGTGTACGTTTTGCCCAGCCCCGGGTGCTTCAACGCCACTTGGTACAGGTCCATGTTCTTCACTCCCACGCTCTTGAGTACCTCGATGAGGCGGGTGGAGAAGGTGGGGAGGGTGAGGATGAGGTCCGGCGGCGGGTCTGCGCTCTCTGGATGCAGTTCGCACTGAATCGGCTCCTCCACGTGTGCCTTGCTGCGCACCCCCATGGTCCAAGGCACCCCCGTCGTCGGCGTCGACGAAAGGCCGGCGAAGTTCGAGGAGTACAGGTCAATGGTCAGCCGGTAATACACGTCGGGCTCCTCCGTGAGCACTTCATGCGCCATGGGTGCTTTCGAGTGATGCCGCCCTTGCTGGTGGGCACAGATGGCCTTGCATGCTCTGTTATTTTCGATAAGGCGTTGCCGATGGCAGTCTTCGATTTTCTTGGGGCGTTATGGCTCTTGAGGGATGATCGTTTTTTTGGAAAGGAATTGGGGTGACCGACTTGTAGGTGGTTTGCTTGTGCTTGTTCGGGCTTCGGGTGAATTTCTGTTGTTGCTGCCGCCGATGTGTGGATTCGGTTGCCAAACCTGGCGGTGTGTGTGTGGGGGGAGCTTGTCATTGAGCGGTATCTTTGCTCCAATAGGCCACATTCGGGGGATTCCACCGGTTGTCCGTGGCAGGAATCTGCAGTGGGCTTCGTTGAAGTTTGGGACAAGGACGCCGTCATGAGCGTGACGATGGGAAAGCCCCCTGAAGGAGCGTCTGGAGAGGATCCGCGCGAGCGTGTTTGGGGGACCCGATTGGGGTGGCTCACTGGGATGGATGCTGCAGGTCGCTTGCTGGTTGATTTCGACGGCAACACAGAGGGGCCGCTGCCGGCTAAGCGGACGCTCGATCTGACCCCAGAGATGGTGCATGCCGCGGTGGCTGCTCGGCAGTGTGCCGTCCTCCTCTTCGAGGACGGAAATCCCCGCTTCCCATTGGTCGTTGGCTTGGAGCGAGCCCCCAGTTCCACGCCTTTGCTTGACGCCGTGCTGGAGACAACGGGCGCCGAGCGCGAATCGGCTCCGGAATCCACCGAGGCTTTCGTGGACGGACAGCGAGTCTCCATCGAAGGGGAGGACGAGATCATGTTGCGTTGCGGTGAAGCCAGCATCACGCTTCGCCGTAATGGCAAGGTTATCATTCGAGGCGTTTACGTAGAGACGAACTCCTCAGGGGTCAATCGCATCAAGGGTGGATCGGTCCAGGTAAACTGAGATTTCCACGATGATGCTCGACGTGTTGGAGGAACATCTCTCCGAGGCGGCCTTTTTATGGGCCCAGTGGGAGCGTGCGAACGTCGCGGCCAACTATACGCTTGATGAGGCTGCTGAGTTGGAAACGCGACTGCTCGCGCACCTGGATGGGCTCGTGACAGCAGGCACCTCCGCCACCGCGTTTCTAGCGCCCAAAGTGCAAGAGAGCGAAGACCCCGGGGAGGCGTTCTCGGCGGCGTGGGCGCTCCTCGCGTTGGCGCCTTCCCTCGTCCTGGAGGCGATGAAGGCGCGGGCCACCGATGCACCGTTCGCGGTCCAGTTCGCGATGACGCGCGCCCTGGAGTTGGGGGAGGCCGCAGTGGTGGAGCCGGCCCTGGCTCCCTGGCTCAACACGGCCGAGTCGATCCCGCTATCATTGGCTCTGAACGCCCTGGGGTTCCGCGGGCGCATCTCTGTCGATAGGGCATTACAACTCTTGGGGCACCCGGACGGCGTGGTGGTCGCAGCGGCTCTACGCGCGCTCAGGCCCTCTCCGAAGCAGCATGCTCCCAAGGAGTTGGGAAGACTGTTAGTCGACTCGCGTCCAGCGGTCCGGTGGGCTGCCATCATGGCCGGACTGCTTTTCGGTCTACGAGACGCATGGGATGCTTGCGAGCAGGATGCCATCACCGCACAGGGCGCGCTGCGGCGAACCGCGTGGGGCCTCCTCGCCGCTGCGGGCGATGCGCGCTTCCTTGCGCGGCTTCTTGCGTCGGCTGAGTCGGAATCGTCTCGTGAGGATGCACTCTGGGCCTTGGGATTCAGTGGGCGGATTCCAGCCGCGGAGTCGTGCATGCGATGGATGGAGGGAACGCCGCGCGTGGCTCGACTCGCGGGAGAGGCATTCAGTGCCATCACGGGACTCCGATTGGAGGGGGCCTATGCTCTCGCGGAGCCGGAACCCGAGGATGCCCTGCCCCCCCTGGAAGAGGAGTCACTCGACGCGGACCTGGGCCTCCGTGCGGAAGATGGGCTGCCACTCCCTGCTGCAGAGGAGATTGGTCGTTGGTGGGCGACGGGGCAGACGGCCTTCCATGCAGACGCGCGGTACTTGGAAGGGAGGGCGTTCACCGGCTCGGCGCTGTTGGATGCGCTGGAGCACGGGCCCATGCGACGGCGACAAATGCATGCATTGGAGTTGATGCTGCGTACGAGAGGCGCATGCACGGTCCAGGTTCAAGCATTCAGTTGGCGGCAGCGGGAAGAGCTGCTTCTGGCCGCCGCTGTACGAGAGCGCCTGCCTGCGTGGGGCGTCGGCCGCTGAGAGGGAGAAATGCTTCAGCTTCGCAATGAGACGCCGTTCTCACCAGGCATGTTCCTGTTCCCTGATGCACGAGGGGTGGACACGCTCTATGTGGTGGTTAAGGCAACGTTCACCCTTCGGGGGGGACGGCTGTTCATTGCGGAGAGCCAACAGCCTGTGGCTGTCGCGGATACGTATCGGGGCGAGCCTGGACAGTCGAGCCTCCGGACTGCGAGCGAAGCCCACCTGTTGAAGCCAGGTACAGACGTACTGGTAGAAGCGGAGGCGCACGCGCCTGGAGGCAAGCCGGTGGATTCCTGCCCGGTTCTCGTGCGCGTGGGTCCGGTGAAGCGGGTGCTCAAGGTCTTCGGCGACAGAAAGTGGAGGGGCGGGCTGTTGTCTCCAGGCATTTCCTCTCCCGCGCCGTTCATCAAGATGCCGCTGGTTTGGGAGAGGGCCTACGGTGGTGTGCATGAGATGGAAAAGGGACGGGTGGTAGGGTTGGCTACCAACCCGGTGGGGCAGGGCTTCCGGGGCAAGCGCGGAGGGGCCGAGATGGTGGGACGCGCGTTGCCCAATCTGGAAGACCCATGGCATCCCATTGGTTCCATTTCGGACACGCCAGTGCCGGTTGGGGTGGGGCCCGTAGCACCATCTTGGGAGCCTCGGAAATCATATGCTGGCTCCTATGATGACGCGTGGCGGACCCGGCGCGCGCCCTACCTGCCCTACGACTTCCGAGCAGAGTTTTTTCAAGTGGCGCCGCCAGGACTGTGTGCTCCTGAGGGGTTGAAGGGGGGCGAACTGGTGGAACTCATCAACGTGTCGCCGGAGGGCGCGCAGCGCTTTGCGTTGCCCCGCTGTGAGCTGGGCGTGACGGTGAAGATCGCTGGAGTCCCCGAGCGCCCGCAGCTCCGGCTGGAGACAGTTCTCTTGGAGCCGAGCGTCGGACGCGTGTGTATGACGTGGCGCGGCGCGGTGGGGTGCGACAAGCAGACATTGAAGGTAGAGGAAGTGCGCCTGCATCTGGCGTCGCTCGACGGCGTGGAGACGTAAGATGAGCGCGGGAGCGGAGCTTCTTGGGGTGGGAATGATGACGCCCGTGGGGGTGACCGCGCCGTCGACGGCGGCCGCCATCCGGGCTGGCATTATCCGGACACGGGAGACGCCGCTTCTGGACTTGCGTTTCCGCCCCTATATCGGTGCGTTCGTTCCTGAAGAGTACCTCCCGGTGCCGGGACTGCCAGCAGCCCGAGGGTTGGCTGTCCGTGAGCAGCGCATGCTGCGGTTGGCGCTTCCCGCGTTGAAGGAAGCGGCGGAGGGGTTGGATCGTCCCGTGCCTCTCATGCTGGGGTTGCCCGAGGGAGGTACCGCCGGAAAGCACGAACCAGTAGTTCCCTTCCTGAAAGCACTGAGCCACGCCTCCGGTGTTGCCCTGGACATGGAGCGAAGTCGCTGCTTCCCCAAAGGACGTGCCGCTGGACTGCTCGCGCTTGACGCAGCGGTGCGGTTGTTGGACGAGGGACGGGTGCCGGCAGTGCTGGTGGGGGGCGTGGACAGCCTATTAGACCCGATGACGCTGGCGGCTCTGGAAGGGGACGGCAGGATCCGCCAGCACGGTCCTGTGGACGGGCTGATTCCCGGCGAGGGGGGAGTGTTCTTGTGGCTTGGCCGAGCAGGCTCGGGAAAACGGCTCAGTCGACGCCCGTTGGCTCGCATCGTGGCGACTGCAACGGGGATTGAGCCAGGGCATCGGTACAGCAAGGAGCCCTACTTGGGTGAGGGGTTGGCGGAGGCCTGCCGATTGTTACTCGCGTCCGTACCTGCAGGGCTGTCATCTGTGCGGTGTGTGTATGCGGGCTTCAATGGGGAACGTTTCTGGGCGAAGGAATGGGGTGTGGCGTTTCTTCGCTCGCGGGAACGCTTCGTTGAATCCTACGAGATCAAGCATCCGGCGGAGAATGTGGGGGATCCGGGCGCCGCATACGGACCTCTGATGGTGGGCGTGGCTGCGCTGGGGTTGCGAAAGGGGTATTGTCAGGGCCCTGTCCTGGTTTGGTGTTCCTCGGACCATGAGGCTCGTGGCGCAGCGCTTCTTCATCAAGAGGCACCGGAGGGGTGAAGAATGTCTGAGTTGGGTGAGGGCGCGGCAGTTGGGGCCGGGGCGGATGACGGCCACCCGGCGAACTGCACCTTCTGCGAGGAGTCGCCGAGAGAGCTTAAGGGCTACAAGACCAAGCATGGCCTCCTCAAGGACGAAGACGAGCTTGAGAGGAATCTCTGGACCGGCACCGACGTCCTCGTCACCCGCGACAATAAAGTAGGCCCCATTTACCCATTGCCAGGTGGTGGCGACCTCACGATTGGGTGGCTGGCGAATGAAGGCGTGCTGGAGGAGATGGCCGTCAGAATGGGCGCCGCGCCACATCACATCATTCCTGGCAAGGCCTCCATGTCCGAGTCGACCTTGGACCAGTGGACATGTGCCAAGGAGGGGATGATCAAGGAGGACATTGGCTACAGCATCGATTGCGCAAACAATGGCGTCTTCCTGCCACATCTCCCGGAGATTTACTGGACGCGAGAGATCGCCTACGAAGTCGAGAAGGACGGTGTGCGAGAGACGCAGAAGAGGCCTATGGCCCAGTATTATGGGCAGACTTGGGAGGGGCTGAGTCCTACCTCCAAGCAGAGCATCACGTATCTCATCATGGCTGAGACGTGGCTGCAGGTGCACTTCACCGACCACAGCGCAACGTATGGTGGTGGGTCCACTCTGAGCTACGACACGGAGACCAAAGAGGCGTGTGATCAACTCAGCGACCTGATGGCCAACTTCGATATTGTCTGCGAGCGCTCGAAGGATGGTGATGGCAAGCGCTATCCGCCCTATGCGCTCGTGCATCGCATCAATGCTGCCTCCCAACGCTTCCGCCAGCGAATCACTGGACATCCGGAGACGTGGAAGTCATGGGTGTCGCCGTTCGCGAATGCCTACACCCGGGGGATTCAAACTGGACGGGAGCGTTGTGTGAAAAAGATGCTCATTGAACGCCAGTTTAAAGACGGTTATCGGCGCAAGGCTCCCAAGGGTAGCCGAAGTGGCCCTGTGAAAAAAGGACGTTCCGCCAAGAGTTGAACGGTCGTGGAGAGGCGCTTGCATATGTATTACCGCATGGACTGGAAGGTGGATTTTGCCGCGCAAGGATTTGAGATGGTCGCGACTGGTAAGACGCCGGTCACGGGCGTTCCCTGGACAATGGGAGTGCGCTATCCCAAGCCAGTGCCCCAGCCCATCCGCATCCCCTTGGACAAGCGCAGCGGTCCGGTAATGCCGGACCTGCTCGCGGGGCTGCCCATTTTCTCCGCTCGGCTGGTGGAGGTGCTCCAGGCTGCAGGTGTGAGCAATCTGGACCTGTACGAGACCGAGGTGGTCGACGAGGTTCGGAACAAGACGTACACGCACTTCAAGGCAGTCAACATCATCGGCCGAGTGAGTTGCGCGGATCTGACGAAGTCCGTCGCCGTTCCCGGTCACTCTCCGCCGTTGATGGAGTTTGAGAAGTTGGTCATCGACGAGTCAAAGACGATGGGGCTGCCCATGTTCCGCTTGGCGGAAGCGGTGCAGATGATCCTCGTTTCGGAGACCGTGAAGCAGGCCGTTTCCGACGCAAAGGTAGTGGGCGTGAGGGTGGTGTCGCTGGACGACCCGTCAGCATACTGAGGGAAAGCCATGGGAACGAAGGTCTTCGCAAACGGGCGCGGAATCTCCACGGAGGACAGTGGTGGGCAGAGCATCGTCTTCCCCGACGTGTGCAAAACGCCCAGCCCAGGCGGACCGGTGCCTTTACCCTACCCCAACATGGGGAAATCTTCCGACGCGTCAAAGGGGCCGAAGAGTGTCACCGTCAACGGGAAGATGCCCATGGTGAAGGGGGCTCAATACAAAACCAGCACGGGTGACGAAGCTGGCACGGCGGGTGGTGGTGTCATGAGCAGCTCCACAAAGGGCCCGGCGGAGTTCATGATGTATTCCTTCGACGTGAAGTTCGAGGGCAAGAACGTGTGTCGCCTGGGAGACCCGCTCTTCCATAACAAGAAGAACATCATGGGGTGATGCACGTGGACGAAAGGCTTGCTGATGGCGCAAAGGTGCACGCCTCCGCATGGAGCGCGAGCGCCAGCCGCGAGCAGGTGCGCGTCAACCATATTCACGGCAAGCTCTTACTTCGTGTGATTCCCCTCAAGGTGTAGACGGACGCGGTGATCGGCCCTTGGGCGTACACGAGAGTCCTTGGCCGGGGGACGAAGGGCGGCAAGAAATTGCCGTTAGACGGATGCGCAGTTGCCCCTGGGGTGATGTGGGTTTCTGTGCGCGTGTGCTTCGCTTGCCCCATCTTCGTTCGCGCCTGTTGAGGAACTCGGTGCATGGCGTGCTTGCTGCCGCCTGTGCTGAAGGATGGCCCGTGGAGTGGGTCGCCAGTTGTGACGGTGCTGGGTAGGGCGTGCGTTTGGCCGTGACTCTCCACCGTGACGATGTGAAGAGGGACGCAAGATGCCGGAGAGCAGTCTGCACGGTCTGTTGGAGCAGGCGCTCGCGGCGTTCGAGCAGCGCGACGAAGAGGAGGCCCTGCGCAGTCTGCTGGAGGCATGGCGCGAGTCGCGTTCGGAGCTCATCGTCACGCTGGTGAACGCGCTGTCGGACCGGCTCATCGCCGGGATGCCGCCGCTCTCCTGCCGTCCCTTCGCGCCCGAAAAGCAGTCTCACCGGCCCAGCGACCTGCCGAGGATGCTCGCGGGCTTCGAGGAGACCGCTTCCGCGGGGCTCGTGGACCCGCTGTGCCGTCAGATGGAGGCCTTCCTCAACTGGCCGGCGGACCCTCGGCTCACCTTCGCGCTGGAGTCCATGACCCGGATGAACATCTCCGCCAACCGGAAGGTGCTCGACCAGCTTGCCGCGCTCTTCATGTACCTGCGGGACCCTCGCTCCCTCGAGTCCCTCCGCAGGCTGAGCAAACGCCGGGGCATGGCGGACCGCCACGTCCAGCAATTCGCGGGCATCATCGACCGCATCGCGCGGCAGGAAGTGTCTCCGGTGGATGCGGAGGCCCTGGCCTTGTGTGCGGCGCTAGAGGAGGCCCGCATCTCCCGGGTGAAGTCAGAGGCGCGCAGCGCGCCCATTCGCGAGGCCCTGCTGGCGCGTGTCTACTCGCACCCGGATGATGACGACGCACGGCTGGTGCTCGCGGACCATCTGCTGGAGCAGGGCGACGCACGCGGCGAGTTCATCATGCTCCAGTGCGCGTCCCAGCCCGACAAGGCCCGCATCCGCGAACTGCTGGGGAAGTACTCGGAGGCGTGGCAGGTGCCGCTGGGGCCGCTCGTGGCGCCAGAGGACACCCGCTTCGAGCGGGGGTTCCCGGTAGCGGTCCGGATGAACGTCGAGCGCCGGTCCGAGTTGCTCTATCCGTTGTCACCGCCGCCGGGTCCCGCCTGGGGGACGGTGCGGGAGATTGACTGGAAATGGTCGGGGCCTCCCGATGCCGCGGCCTGGCTCGCGCACCCGCATGTGCATGCCCTCCAGCACATGCGCCGGACGCGGGCCGCCATCGCCCGGCGGCTGGGCGCGCATGGACTGGGCGTGCAGAGGCTGGAACTCGAGGGGCGGCTCGCCGTCGAGGCACCGGAGATATTCACCGCGCTGAGTGAACTGCCGCGCTTGACATGGGTGGACATCCCCAACGGGGACCTTCGCGACGTGGCGCTGTGCGCGAACTCGCCCATCGCCTGGAGCGCTTTACCCTGTCCGTGCTCCGCAAATGGACCCTGATGGCAACGCCGTTGGAGCCGGTGACGGTGTCGTTGGCGCTGCTGGAGAGGGAGCACTTCGGCCAACTCGCGGCGGCCATCCGTGCTGCAGTGGGGTTTGGCTCCCGGGGGCTGCGTATCGCGTCCCGGACGGAGCTGGACGCCGGGGAGCGGCAGTTCCTGCAGAACGCGGCCGCCGCCTACGAACGCGTGGAATGGGCGTGAGCCCGTCCCGCTGCTCGCGCTCCGCTCAGGCCGCCGTCGCGAGCTGTTTGACGAGCAGCCGCACCAGCTCCACGGGCTGGATGGGCTTGGGCAGCAGCTCCGCGCCGTAGCGGATGGCCACGGACACGAGGTCATCCAGATCCTCGTGTCCGGTGAGGAAGATGAACGGCACCCGGCAATCCTTCATCTCACGCATCACCGTGAGCACGTCGGAGCCGTTCATGTCCGGCATGTTGTAGTCGCAGAGGATGGCGGAGACGCTGGACAGGTCCAGGTTGAACGCCTCGGCGGGTGACTGCACCGTCACGACCCCGTAGCCCGCGCCCTGGAGGATGTCCCTCACCACCGAGAGCACGAAGGCGTCGTCGTCAATCACCAGCACGTTCTGCATCGGGCCCTCCCCGCGAGCGGTTCAGCGCATCCTACTCAAGCTTCTCCCACGAGATTGTCATGTGAGACATGTCTCACGGCACGGGGCGGGAAGGACCCGGGGAGGGGATGAGCACCAAGTCCTCCTGGGGTGGGATGAGGTATTCCGCACCCGTCTCGGTGACGACGGCCATCTCCTCCACGGCGATGATGCGCTGCTCGCCCTCGCCGCCGTCCGGCCACGCGAAGAACCCGTCGAAGGCGAAGACCTGCCCGGGCCGGACGATGCGCGCCGCCTGTCCCGCCGCGGGCTTGCCCTGCTGCGCGCCGGAGAGCGCCGGGCCCACGTCATGCGCCCAGTAGCCCACCGGGTGCCCAGTTCCCCACATGACGGGCGCGGAGCCGGCTTCCCGCATCCAGTCACGCTGCGCCTTGTCCACGTCCCAGCCGCGCACGCCGGGTTTCAGGGTGGCCAATGCAATCCGGCTGCCTTTCTTGCCCTTCTCCCACTTCTCCAGGGCCTCCTTGGGCGGCTGCGTCTCGCCCGGCGCCAGCACGTAGGCGAAGCGCTGGATGTCCGTTACCCACATGCCGCCCACGCGGATGCCGAAGTCCGTCTGGATGAAGTCACCCGGCTGGATGACGCGCTCGGTGGCGTGGGAGTGCCCGCGCGTGGGGCCGCTCTGGACGTTGGGGTTCTGGTCCGGCGCCCAGGCGTCGCCCACGCCCAGCTCCACCATGCGCTGGCGGAGGAAGCGGGCCACATCGACGTCGCGCGTCTTGCCCGGCACCACCGCGCGGTAGGCCTCTATTTCCATCTGGGACGTCAGCGCGGCGGCCTTGCGGAGGATGTCCACCTCCTCGGGCAGCTTCACGGAGAGCCACTCGGAGACGAGGTCCTCGGAGGACACCAGCTTCTTGCGCAGCGCGGGCGTCAGGGCCTTCTCCAGCGCGGCGCGCTGCGTGGCGGACAGGCCATCCGCCACCGCCACCGACGTAGACGAATTGACGGCGATGCGCTTCGGCTTCGCCGCCGCCAGCCGCGAGGCCACCTGCGCGTAGAGATTCGTTCCGCGCGGCAGCGGCACCACCTCATCGAGCGGCGCTACGTCGCGGAGCGCGGTGGCCTCGCCTTCCGGTGACAGGGCCACGCCGCGCACGGCCGCGCCCTGCTTGAGGAACAGGAAGGCGGCGGTGCCTCCGGCGTTCTCACAGCCGACGTGGATGGCCAGCGGGTCGTTGTCGTTCTCCCGGCAGATGACCACCCACGCATCCACGTTGGCGTGGGCCATGGCCTGGGGCAGCAGCTTCTGGATGCGCTCCTTGCGGATGCGGGGCCAGGCGTCCGGGGACGCGATGGGGTCGGCGGGCGCGGCGCTGGCGATGGGGGCGGCGAGGAGCAGGGCAGAGAGCAGGGCGTGCCGGACGCGAGTCATGCGGAGAGCGGTCCTTTCGGGAAGGAACGCCATCATCCCCGAGCGCCCGGTGGGAAGGGACGCGCGCGGCGTGAAGTCGTGTGGCGTGCGTGCGAAGAACCGTGCGAAGCCCACCATCGGGCGGCACCATGCAAGCGTTGTCGCCGTGGCTCGTTTAAGGTGTGTCCATGGCCAAGAGCACGTCCCAGAAGCGTCCGTCGAAGGCGAAGAAGCCCGCCGCGTCGAAGGCGAAGGCGAAGAAGGCCGCTGCCCCGAAGAAGGCCGCCTCGAGGACCCGCGCCGCGCCCCGTCGCGCCAGCGCGCCGGTGTCCGAGCCCGCCGTCGAAGCTCCTCGGCCCCCCATCCTGGAAGCCGAGCCCGTGCTCTCCGATGAACCCACCCCCGGGCGCCCGGGCCCCAAGGCGCTCCCGTCCGGCGAGACCGCGGGCCGCGTGTTGCCCTTCGAAATCGACCCCAAGCGCATGGAAGAAGGGCTGCGCAAGCTTCAGGGGGAGATGGTCCACTGGGCCAACAAGGGCCGGTACACGCGGGTGCGCTTCAAGTTCCGGGGCAAGCAACTGCTTCCGGACCTGCCGCTGGCCGCCGTGGTGGCCGCGGAGGGGCTCACGTTCTACTGGGGCGGCATCCTGCGCGTGCTTGTCGCCAACGTGGTGGGCGGCAGCGTGTTCCAGGTGGAGCTCGTGAATGACGCGGAGAAGCGCGTCCAGGCTGGTAAGGAGGCCTTGCTGTCGGGCGACGTGGACCAGGCGCTGGTGCTCTTCCGGGAGGCCGTGGCCATGGACCGTGACTTTCCCTCCGCGCACCTCAACGTGGGCGTGGCCTTGAAGCTGAAGGGCGACCGGGAAGGGGCCCTGGCTGCGTTCGAAAAAGCAAAGGAAAGAGACCCGGAAGGACCGGTGGGAACCGAAGCCGAGCGCCTGGCTGCTCCCCTGCGTCCGCAGGGCTGAAAAAGGCTCGCTCAAGCGTTCAAAAAAGAGTCCCTTTCAGGCATCCCGCCGTTCGAGGCGAAAGCCCCTTGTTTCCCCTGTTGACGCAGGGAAATCCAGGGGTTACGAACGCTCACTCACTGGATGGCGGCCCTGATTCGCGGGCCCCTCCGCAGACTTCCAGAGCTCATGGCTGACGACACGACTGACAAGCCGGCATCGCCCTCCGCGCCTCCTCCCCCGGACAGCGCTGGAGAGCTCATTCCCGTCAACATCGAAGACGAGATGCGCCGTTCGTATCTCGACTACTCCATGTCCGTCATCGTGGGGCGCGCGCTGCCCGACGTACGTGACGGACTCAAGCCCGTGCATCGCCGCGTGCTGTACGCGATGAATGACCTGGGCAACCTCCACAACCGGGCCTACAAGAAGTCCGCCCGCGTGGTGGGTGACGTCATCGGTAAGTACCACCCGCACGGTGACTCGTCGGTGTACGACGCCATGGTGCGCCTGGCGCAGGAGTGGAGCCTTCGCTACCTGCTGGTGGACGGCCAGGGCAACTTCGGCTCGGTGGACGGCGACTCGCCAGCGGCCATGCGTTACACGGAAGTGCGCATGGAGCGGCTGGCGGAGGACCTGCTGGCGGACATCGACAAGGAGACGGTGGACTTCGGTCCCAACTACGACGACTCGTTGGAAGAGCCGCTCGTCCTCCCGTCGAAGTTCCCCAACCTCCTGGTCAACGGCAGCAGCGGCATCGCGGTGGGCATGACCACCAACATCCCGCCGCACAACATGACCGAGGTCATCAGCGGCACGCTGCACCTCATCGACAACCCGGGCTGCACGGTCCGGGACCTGATGGAGTTCATCACCGGTCCGGACTTCCCCACCGGCGCCATCATCACCGGGCGCGAGGGCATCGTCCGCGCCTACGAGACGGGCCGCGGCCAGGTCACCATCCGGGCGCGCTCGGACATCGAGACCTCCAAGCGGGGTGACCGCGAGGCCATCATCTTCTCGGAGATTCCGTACCAGGTGAACAAGGCGCGGCTCATCGAGAAGATCGCCGAGCTGGTGCGCGAGAAGAAGCTGGAAGGCATCAGCGACATCCGCGACGAGAGCGACCGCCAGGGCATGCGCATCGTCATCGAGCTCAAGCGCGATGCGATTGCGCAGGTGGTGCTCAACAACCTGTACGCGATGACGTCGCTGGAGACGACCTTCGGCGCGGTGATGCTGGCCATCGACGGCGGCCAGCCGCGCACGCTCAACCTGAAGGAGATGCTGGACCGGTTCATCGCGCACCGCCGTGACGTGGTGACGCGGCGCACGCGCTACGAGCTGCGCAAGGCGCTGGCGCGCATGCACATCGTCGAAGGTCTGCTCGTCGCGCAGGACCTCATCGACCTGGTGGTCAGCCTCATCCGCGCGTCCAAGGACCCGGACGAGGCGCGCTGGGGCCTGATGAACATCCTGTCGCCCGCGCTGTACGAGCACGAGCGCTTCGCGACCCTCCAGCGCATCGACTACGACAAGGCGAAGGCGCAGATGGAGCTGCTCGTCTCGCGCGCGCGCAACGAGGAGCCCAGCTACGCGGGCCTGGCGCACAAGTACGAGGGCGCGGGCTTCAGCGAGGGCCAGGCGCAGAACATCCTGGAGATGCGCCTGCAGCGGCTCACCGGCCTGCAGCGCGAGGAGCTGTTCCGCGAGCTCATCGGCCTGGTGCGCGACATCGCGCGGTTGCAGGACATCCTGGCCAACGAGCGCAGCCTGCTCAACGTCATCAAGACGGAGCTCGTGGAGATTCGCGAGCGCTACGGCGACAAGCGCCGCACGGAAATCACCGGCGCCGTGGATGAGATGACCAGCGAGGACCTCATCGCCGAAGAGACGATGGTGGTGACGCTGTCGCACACGGGCTACATCAAGCGCTCGCCGCTGACCGAGTACCGGGCGCAGAAGCGCGGCGGACGCGGGAAGACGGGCGCTGCGACGAAGGAAGACGATTTCGTCAGCAAGCTGTTCGTGGCCAGCACGCACGCGTACCTGATGCCCATCACCACGAAGGGCAAGCTGTACTCGCTGAAGGTGCACCAGGTTCCGCAGGCCAGCCGCACGTCGCGCGGCAAGGCCATGGTGAACCTGGTGCAGTTCGGCGAGGGCGAGCGGCTGGCGCAGGTTCTGGTGACGCGGGACTTCCCGGAGAACCGCTACGTCTTCTTCGTGACGAAGCGGGGCGTGGTGAAGCGCACGGACCTGAGCGCGTTCGAGAACGTCCGCTCCAGCGGCATCATCGCGCTGGGCATCGACGACGGTGACGAGCTGGTGGCGGTGATGATTACCGACGGCAGCAAGGACATCCTGCTGTCGACGGCGTCGGGCATGAGCATCCGCTTCCCGGAGACGGAGGTCCGCTCCATGGGCCGCCAGGCCTACGGCGTGAAGGGAATCACGCTGGAGGACGGCGACGAGGTGGTGGGCGCCGACGTGGTGGAGGCGGACGCGGCCATCCTCACGGTGACGGAGAACGGCTACGGCAAGCGGACGCAGGAGGCCGAGTACCGGCAGCAGGGCCGTGGCGGCAAGGGCATCATCGACATCAAGACCACCGAGCGGAACGGCAAGGTGGTGGGTCTGCTCCAGGTGAAGGAGTCGGACGAGGTGATGATTGTCACCAACGGCGGCATGCTCATCCGCATGCGGGTGAAGGAGATCTCCGTCATCGGCCGCAACACGCAGGGCGTGCGGCTGATTGCCCTGGAGAACGAGCAGGAGAAGGTCATGGCCATCTCCAAGCTGCCCGAGAGCGACGAGTCCGAGGAGAACGGCGAGGCGGTGGCGCCAGCCGAGGGCGCGGTGCCCACGGCGGAGGCCAGCGCTTCGGAGGCGACTGACGCCGCTGCGCCTGCGGACGCCACGGCTGAGGCCGCGGCGCCTGCGGAAGCCGCTGCCGAGCCGGCCCCGGCGTCCGAGGAGGGTGGCACCCCGGGTGGCGAGGAGCCCACGCAGGGCTGAGTTGTTCGTTGAATTGCCGGAAGGCTGATTGACGGGGACGCGGCGGAAGTCGCGTCCCCGTTGTCATTCAAGGCTCATCATCCAGCAGGTTGAGTTGGCCCTGCGCAACGGCGCGGTAGTGCGGCACCTCCTCGGCGGCCAACACGTCCCGCATTTCCTGGCGGGCACTGTCGAGGTCACCCGCGCGCTTGTGCTGGTACATCCGGTGAAGCGCATTCACCATCCGGCTGGACCCTTCGCTGATGCGACGCGAGCACTCTCGGAGGAGTTCCAGCGCGCCCGTGTCCGACGCAAGAGCCGAAGTCGCATGGGCTTGGCTGAGGCCCACTTCGCGAGCAGTTCGCGCCAGGAGTTCCCGCACTTCGATGGTGAGCATCAGGGGCTCTCCGTTGCGCAGCACTCGGCGAGCAAGGGCGCGAATCGGGTCCCAGTCGAGTTCTTCAGCCATGCGCTATTTTCCCACGGGATAGCATTTGTCGCCGGGCCATTCCTGTTGGCCCTCGCACAGTTGAAAGCAGGAGTAACAGTGGCCCTTCCAGCCATCCTGTTTGCAGTCGCCATAGGCACGAATGCACGTTCGCTTCCACTCGGGGAGGGCTGCATTATGTGAGTCATCCCACTCGACCGATGCGGTGTCCGTTACGGCTTGGACGCCGGTCATGAGCACAGCGGCCTCGGCAGCGGAAAGTCCACATGCTTCGGGCATGCCGGGGAATCGCTGAAGGCAGCACGATACGGAATCGGAGCAGGAAGCCAGTGCGTACGGTTCGCCTCTTCTCCCGGTGGAGTGCGCGCCGCTGGAACATCCCAGGGCAAGGCTTACGAGCACACATCCCAAGGGCGTTGCGGTATTCTTGCTTTTCATTGAATGCTGCTTAGCGCAGCTCCGCAGGAAGCCGGCTGACATCCAGCTTCGGCACCCCCACCTGCGTCACCGCCTGCGCGCCAAACCAGTTCGCCAGCGCGGCGCAGCGTTCAAATGGCAGTCCACGCAGCAACCCCAGCGTGAAGCCCGCGAGGAAGCAGTCCCCCGCGCCCGTGGCATCTACTTCCTCCATCGCAACCGTGGGCACGTCGATGCGCGCATCCGCCGTGAACACCGTGCAGCCCCGCGCCCCACGCGTCACCACCAGGCACGTCCGCTGACGCACCCGCTCGATGTCCATCGCCCGGGCCTCCTCCTCGCTGGCCTTCAGCACCCGAAGCCGCTCCAGCAGCCCCGCGAAAGGCGTGTCCTCCAGGCGGAGATTGAGCACCCGCCCGTCATCATCGAATGCCCGAATCAACCCCTGCGCATCCGCCAGCACATGCCGCGCCCGCTCAGAGACATGGAGCAGCGTCTCCGGCAGCACCTCACCCGCCACCCCGCACGCCAGTGCCACGCGCGCGTCCACGGTGATGTCCGCAGGGCGAATCGGCTCCGCCTTCGCGCTGACGCGAAGCGTCCGTGTCTCTCCCTCGAAGTCCGCGATGAACTGCGTGGTGCGCGTTCCCGGAACGATGCGCGGCGGATATCGGACCTGGTCCGCGTAACGGAAGTCCTCGCCAGCCACCGCGGCCACCGCGTAGTCCAGCCCCATCGCATCCAGGACGGACGCGATGTACGCCGCCGACCCGCCGAGCGCATGTGTTTCCCGCCCGGGGCTATGCCGGAGCAGGTCGTGGCAGTAGCTCCCCACCACCAGCACATCGCGCAGGGCCGCGTCACCCATGACGCGTGTTCTACTTCCGGGTGAGGTCCTTCGGCACGGGAACCCCCGCGGCCTTGTCGTCCGTCCAGGCGATGTTGAGAATCCACCAGCGCCGCCCATCGAAGACGAGCTGCAAGCTGTTGACGCCCGTGGTCATCACCGGCCCGTCCGCGGTTTCACGCGTCTCATACGCGCTCAGCACCTGGACCATGTCTCCATAGCCAGACGCCTGCCGACGCGTCTCCTTCTCGAAGAACCCCCGCTTGTCGAAGGCCACCGCGGCGGAGGTGGCATAGTCATCCGGCGTGAAGGGCGTGGCCGCGGGTCCCTTGCCGTCCTTCGGGCGGCGGATGGGAATCATCTGCGCGCCCGGGTGGAAGAGGGCGCGGAAGCGCTGCCAGTCGCGCGCCTGGCCCGCCGGACCGCTGATGACGTCGTACATCGCGGCGATGAGGGAATCGATGGAGCGCACGTCCTCGGGGCGAGGCGCGGGTGCGAGTTGGAGCGCGCTCCGGGTTCGCTCGGCGGCGTCCTTCATCGGGTTGGGCGTGGAGACGGGTGGTTTCGGGGACGCAGACGTCTGCGCGAGGGCGGAGGGCGCGGCGAGCAGGGCGGCGGCACAGGCGGCGACGACGAGCGGGCGCGGCATGGTGTCTCCACTGGGCGGGAGGTTGCGGCCCACGAGGCTACTCCGGGCCGCGAAGGAGCGCTGTCGTCACCTGTTTCGCGCTTCACCGGGCGTCCGCGCGCAATCGGTGGAAGCGGGGGAGGCCGTCCGTTAGGGTGCCGGCCCATGGTACGACTCCTCCTGGCCTCCCTGGTCCTGACCCTGGCCTCCCCCGCGCTCGCGGCGGAGACGCTCACCATCTACTCCGGCCGCAACGAGAAGCTCGTGGGCCCGCTCCTCAAGAAGTTCACCGAGAAGACGGGAGTCGAGGTGAAGGTGCGCTACGGCGAGACGCCGCAGCTCGCCGCCACGTTGCTGGAGGAGGGGGCGAAGACGCCCGCCGACGTGTTCTTCGCGCAGGACGCGGGGGCGCTCGGCGCGCTGGCGAAGGCGGGTCAGTTGCAGGTGCTGCCCAAGGAGACGCTGGACAAGGTGGATGCGCGCTTCCGCTCGCCGCAGGGCGTGTGGGTGGGCACCAGCGGCCGGGCGCGCGTGGTGGCCTACAACACGAAGAAGGTGAAGGCGGACACGCTGCCCAAGAGCATACTTGGCTTCACGGATGCGAAGTGGAAGGGCCGACTGGGCTGGGCGCCCACCAACGCCTCGTTCCAGTCCTTCGTCACCGCGCTGCGGCTGCTCAAGGGCGACGAGGCCGCGACGCAGTGGCTCAAGGGCATCCAGGCCAACGCGCCGCGCGTCTACAAGAACAACTCCGCCATCATCGAGGCGCTGGGGCGCGGTGAAATCGACGCGGGCTTCGTGAACCACTACTACCTGTACTCCGCGAAGAAGAACAAAGCGGACCTGCCCGTGGCCAACTACTTCGTCGCGGCGGGGGACCCGGGCGCGCTGGTGAACGTGGCGGGCGTGGGCATCCTCAAGGGCTCGAAGAACACGGACGCGGCGAAGAAGCTGGCCGCGTACCTGCTGGACGCCGAGGCGCAGACGTACTTCGCGCAGGAGACGTCCGAGTTCCCGCTGGTGTCTGGCGTGAAGCTGGCCGAGGGCCTGCCGGCGCTCGACAAGGTGGGCTCGCCCGACCTGGACCTGTCCAAGTTGGATGACCTGCGCGGCACCGTGAAGCTGCTCCAGGATACTGGCGTCCTCTGATGCTTCGTCGTGCCCCGGTGGGATTATGGGTGGCTGGCGTGGCCATGGCCGCGCTGGCGTTGGTGCCCGCGATATACCTGTGCGTGCGCGCCGCGGAGGCGGATGCGGACGCATGGGGCCTGCTGCTGCGAGACAAGACGTGGGGCCTGCTGGGCCGCACGCTGGGGCTCGCGGCGGCGGTGACGGGCTGCGCGGCGCTGCTGTCGCTGCCGCTGGCCTGGCTCACCGCGCGCACGGACCTGCCGGGGCGCCGTCTGTGGACGGTGTTGTTGTGTGTGCCGTTGGCGGTGCCCACGTTCGTCAGCGGCTACGTGCTGCTGGCGGCGTTCGGCGTGGGCGGCGCGCTGGAGGAGCCCCTGACGCGCTGGGGCCTTCCGGTGCCGCCCGTGTATGGCTTTCCCGGAGCGCTGCTGGCGCTGACGGTGTCGACGTATCCGTACTTCTTCCTCGCGCTGCGCGCCGGGCTGCAGTCCCAGGACCCCGCGTGGCTGGAGGGGGCGAGGAGCCTGGGACTCACGCCCGCCCGGGCCTTCTTCCGCATCACCGTGCCCCTGCTGCGTCCTGCCTTCGCGTCGGGCGCGCTGCTGGTGGGGCTGTACGTCCTCTCCGACTTCGGCGCGGTGGCGCTGGTGCAGTACGACGCCTTCTCGCGCGCCATCTACGTGCAGTACGAGGGCGCGTATGACCGCAGCTACGCGGCGCTGCTCGGGCTGGCGTTGGTGTCCGTGACCGTGGGCGTGCTGGCTTTGGAGCTGTGGCTGCGCGGCCGTGCGGGCTACCACCGCAGCGCGAAGGGCGCCGCCCGGGCTTCCTCGCTCGTACAACTGGGCCGCTGGCGCGTGCCGGCGCTGCTCTTGTGCGGCGCGGTGGTGGCGGTGGGCGTGGGGCTGCCGGTGGGTGTGCTCGTCTATTGGGGCGTGCAAGGGCTGTCGGTGGATTCGGGGCCGATGATGGGGCCCGCGTGGAACTCCGTGAGTGCCTCCATGCTGGGCGCGGTGGCGGCGGTGGTGGGCGCGTTGCCGCTGGCCTTCCTCGCGGTGCGCTACCCGAGCCGCCTCACGGTGGCGCTGGAGCGCGTGTCCTACGCGGGTTATGCGCTGCCGCCCATCGTGCTGGCGCTGTCGCTCGTCTTCCTGGGCGTGCAGGCGGTGCCCTTCCTCTACGGCACCCTGGTCATGCTGGTGCTGGCCTACGTGGTGCGCTTCCTGCCGCAGGCGGTGGGGGTGGTGCGGGCGTCGTTGCTTCAGCTCAACCCGCACCTGCCGGAGGCCGCGGCGTCGCTGGGCCAGCCTCCGTCCGGCGTGTTGCGCCGGGTGACGGCGCCGCTGCTACGGCCCGGGCTGCTGGCGGGCGCGGCGCTCGTCTTCCTCACGGCGATGAAGGAGCTTCCAGCCACGTTGCTGCTGGCGCCCATCGGCTTCGAAACGCTCGCCACGCGCGTCTGGGGCGCCACGGCCGAGGGCCGCTTCGCCGAGGCCGCGCTGCCGGCGCTGGTGCTGATGGCCGTCTCCACGCTGGGTGTGGGGCTGCTGGTGTCGCAAGAGGGCGGCTCGTCCCCGAGTTAAGCCAAAGCGCCCGGGCCCGCGGGAACGCGGTAGGGTGCGCCGCCCGCCATGCCCCTGCTTTCGCTCGACGACGTCACCCTTCGTTATTCCTCCAGCGGTACCGCCGCGGTGGACCGCCTGTCCCTGGCGGTGGAGCCCGGTGAAGTGTTGGCGCTGCTGGGCCCGTCGGGGTGTGGCAAGACGACGACGCTGCGGCTGGTAGCGGGCTTCGAGCGCCCCAACAGCGGCACCGTCACGTTGGAAGGCCGCACCCTGGCCAGCCCTGGCGCCTTCGTGCCGCCCGAGCAGCGCAGCGTGGGCATGGTGTTCCAGGACTACGCGCTCTTCCCGCACCTGTCCGTGGTGGAGAACGTGGCCTTCGGCCTCACCGCGATGCCGCGCCAGGAAGCCCGCGCCCGCGCGAGCAACATGCTGAAGCTCTTCGGCCTGGAGGGCTTCGAGTCACGCATGCCGCACGCGCTCTCGGGTGGGCAGCAGCAGCGCGTGGCGCTGGCCCGCGCGCTGGCTCCCGGGCCGCGGGTGCTGCTGCTGGATGAGCCCTTCTCCAGCCTGGACAGCGCGCTGCGGGCCTCCACGCGAATGGAGGTGCGGCGGGTGCTGAAGTCGCTCGGGGCCACGGTGATGCTCGTCACGCATGACCAGCAGGAGGCCATGGCCTTCGCGGACCGCCTGGCGGTGATGCGGGCGGGCCAGGTGGAGCAGGTGGGCACGCCGGAGGCCGTCTACGCCACGCCGCGCACGGCCTTCGTGGCGTACTTCCTGGGCGGCACCAACCTGCTGCCGGGCGTGGGCTTCGGCAATGGCGCCCGGACGCTGCTCGGCATCCTTCCGGTGACGGGCGCGCCAGCGAAGGGCAACGTGCTGCTGTCGCTGCGGCCAGAGGCGATGCGACTGGTGCCGGACACGGATGGCGTCGCACTGGGCGGCGCGCTGCGAGCGGAGGTGCTGGCGCGCGAGTTCCAGGGCCCCTCCGCCGAGTTCACCGTGGCGTGCAACGGCCTGGAGCTCACCGTGCGCGGCGCGCCAGACCTGCCGCTGCGCGCGGGTGACCGGGCGAGGCTGGAGGTGGTGGGTCGCGCGATGGTGCTGGAGGACACTCCGGACTGAGCCTGGCTGTCCCCCGGGCGGCCGGACGGCGTACGCTGGGTGTGGGCCGAGGCCGCAATCACCCGGGCCCCTCGTGCGTAGAGGTAGGCATGAACATCGCAGGCCTTCGTGGAATGGGGAGCCGTTTTTTCCGGTACGTGCGCGACCCGCACGTAGCGCTCTGGCGGAAGCTCGCCGGCGTGATGGCGGTGGTCTACTTCCTGTCGCCCGTGGACGCGCTGCCGGACGTCATCCCGGTGCTCGGCTGGCTGGATGACCTGGGCGTGTTGTCCGCCGCCGCCTTCTTCATGGTGCGTGAGGTGCAGCGCCACCAGGTCGTCATCTCCGGCGAGGATGCGCAGCCGGGTGTCGCCGCCCCGGCGCGCAGCAAGACGGTCTGAGTCGCCGGGCACCCCCGTGACGCGGGGGGGAGAGGCTCTTGCCGGGTCCCGGGCCCCCGTGGTTTGTGCTTCAGGAAGACTGTTGCACGGAGCCTGGATGCCCGGTTCACAGGGAAGTGTCGTTCTCATCACCGGTGCGTCGTCCGGCATCGGCAAGGCGTGCGCGGAGCTGCTGAGCGCGCGTGGCCACACCGTCTACGGCACCAGCCGCCGTCCCGTGGAGGCCGCGCCGCCGGGCTACCGGATGCTGGAGCTGGACGTCACCCAGGACGACTCCGTGCAGCGAGCCGTGGAGACGGTCCTGTCGCGTGAGGGCCGCATCGACGTGGTGGTGAACAACGCGGGTCATGCGCTCGCGGGCGCCGCCGAGGACACCTCCATCGAGGAAGCGCGCGCGCAGCTGGACGTCAACTTCCTGGGCGCGCTGCGCGTGTGCAAGGCGGTGCTGCCTTCCATGCGCGAGCGGCGCGCCGGCCGCATCATCCAGGTCAGCTCCCTGGGCGGGCAGGTGGGGTTGCCCTTCCAGTCGCTCTACAGCGCCAGCAAGTTCGCCCTGGAGGGCTTCACCGAGGCGCTGCGCCAGGAGGTGGCCGAGTTCGGCATCGAGGCGACGCTGGTGCTGCCCGGAGACGTGCAGACGCAGCTCACCCAGAACCGCGTGTGTGTCGCGAAGGCGGGCGCGGGCTCCGCATATCGGGAGCGCTTCGAGGCCGTGCTGAAGGCCATCGAGTCCGGCGAACGCGGCGGCCTCGCCGCCGAGGACGTGGCGAAGAAGGTGCTGGAGGTGATGGAGCGCGGAGCGCCTCACGTGCGCTACCCGGTGGCCCAACTGGCGCAGCGCGTGGCGGTGGTGGCGAAGACCGTGTTGCCCTCGCGCACCTTCGAGCAGATCCTCATGTCCATCTACGGCCTGCGCCGCCGCTGACCGAGGCTAGAACCGGCCCACCATCGACAGGCCCGTGCCCCCGCGCGGCGTGGTGAGCGGTGCCAGCGTCACCTGAGGCGCGTCCGGCGCGTCGAAGTCCCGGGTGAGGTACGTGGTGAGGGCCAGGCCGCCCAGCACGCCCAAGCCGCTGCCCACGAGGATGGCGTCTCCCGCGTCATTGCCCGCGGTGAGGTAGACGGCGCTCGCGCCCACCAGCCCGCCGAGGATGCCGCCCGCGTCGATGATGAGCATTCGGCCTCGGGACACCGTCACGTACTTCGACAGGATGGCCATCGACAGGATGCCCGCGGCCGTGGCGCCCAGCTCGGCGGCGAAGAAACCCTTCGTGTCGTAGTTGTCCGAAGTCGCCAGGAACAGCGCCGTCACCGCGCCCGCCCAGAGGCCACCCGAGTTGGCCAGTGACACCTGTCCCGAGGTGGGATTCACCAGGTGCGCCAGCAGGACGCCCACGCCGGTGAATCCCGCCCCGCCGAGGATGGCGGCGCCCAAGGCATTGTCACCATCTAGGTCGAAGGCGAGCAGTGTCGCGACACCGAACCAGAAACCCCACACGGTGCCGGAGTTGATGACGGCGGCTTGTCCGTCCGTCACACCGCCCCGGGTGAGCAGCAGCGAGCTGGCGGCGCCCGCTCCGGCGCCCAGCAGTGACACCGCGGCGTAACCCTGCCCGCTGCAATCTCCGATGGCGCACAGGAGGACGCCTTGTGCGACCCCGTGCAGCGTCTGCACCACGACGAGCGAGGCGCGCGCGGCGCTGGAGTGAGGCTCTCGCCCCGCCTCGCTCGCGGCGGCGGTGGCCAGCCGCCCCCCGGGCGCGAGCCGTGTCCGGGAGAGCCGGGCCAGCTCGGTGGCATAGGGGTGCTGTGGACAGGCCGCGAGCACGCGCTCGAATAGCTCCAGCGCCTTCGCGTCGTTGCCGCTCACGAGCGCATCGAAGCCCGCCGAGTAATCCGCCTCGGAGCTGGCTGCACAGGCATCGGGCGTGGACACCAGGGGCGGCGCGGTGACTGTCTCCGGTGCCGTTGCCTCGGAAGAGGGCGGAGCCTCCGGAGGCTGAGCGGAGAGCGTGGCAAGCAGGATGAGCGTGGCGAGCGTCATGGCGCCCGTCACTGTATGCGAAGCGCGGCGGCGGCATGTATCAGCCATGCCGCCGCCTTTTCGCGGTGCGTCAGCGCGCGGCCAGCGTGTCGACGTGCTCGCGCAGGGCCACCTCGTTGCCCAGCCGGCCGTTGAGCCCGGCGAGCGGCTTCGCGGCCTGCTCGATGCGGCCCCGGGTGCGCGGTCCCGCCGCGGCCAGCCACGCCACGCCCAGCGCCAGCTCCGCCACCTGTGCATCGCCGCTCAGGCTGGCGGCCAGGGACAGCAGGGCCTCCACCGCCTTCTTCACCTGCGCACCATGCAGCGGATGGCTGCTGGTGATGCCCTCGCGCAGCAGCGACAGCAGGGCCAGCGCCGTGGCACGCGCCTGTCGCACGGGCTCGGAACCCTCACCGGTGCCTTCCCAGAGCCCGTTGGCGAGCTGCTGGGACAGCAGGCTCTCCGCGCCCGTGTCGACACCGCCCTCGGCGGCCGGAGCCTCGTCGCGGTACGCGTCGGATTCCTCGAGCTCCGCCTCCTTCAGCGAATCTGGAGACTGACCGCCGCCGAAGAAGTTGGAGAGGATTCCTCCCTTTTGGCGCTTCTTCTTCATGGCGTCGGCCTTGCCCTGCTCACGCCGCTCGCTCCTCATGATCATCCAGTCCGTGGTGCCGCCATCGGCATCCATGGAGGGCGCGCTCTGTGCGGGCGCGCGCCCGGGCGGGGTGATGCGCCGCACTTGAATCAGCGGACGAGCCCCAGGGGCGGGTGCGGCGGCCGACGGGGGCGGCATGGCGCCACGCGTGGCCATCCGTCCGCGACGGGGGACGGCGCCACCGAGCGCGGCCTCCTCCTCCTTCTGCGCGCCGAACATGGCCCACCCCGCGGGGGCGTCCACGGGGATGACGCGCGTCTTCGCCTGTCCCGAGTTCCGCCGGTCGCCCTTGCGCTCCTCCACCACCACGAACGAGGTGTACCGGGTGACAATCTGGTGCGCGACGGCCAGTTCGACGATGCGCTGTTTCATGGACTCCGCGCGGCGTCCGATGAGCTGGGCGGCCTCCCAGCCCCGGATTCGCTCGGCGGCCCACAACTTCTCCACCGCCGGCCGGTCCGACACGGCGGGCAGGTCCACGCGGACGGTGAGCGAGAAGGGCTCCTGTCCCGAGCGCCCCCGCAACGTCACCGTGCCCGTCCCGGGCGAGGCATAGCGGCCCAGCAGCGTCCAAGGCACGCCATCCACCAGGGGCGGTAGCTCGGCGGGCGCCAGCTCCACACAGTCCACGCCGTCGAAGCGGACCTCCAGGTCGGTGACACGCGGCGCCAGCGCACGGGAGAACTGCGCCACCACCTTGTCGTCGATGCGCTCGCCCGGGTGGATGAACTCCACGTCGCCGCCCGTCTGCTTCGCCATGTCCCGCAGCAGCACGTCGCTGACGTTGGTGCCGATGCCGAACGAGTACACCCGCGCCGTCTTCCGCGCCTCGAGCACGGCGCGCAGAATCTCCGCCTCGTTCCCCACCTGTCCGTCCGTGAGCAGGACGATGACGCCGTCGGGCGCCGCCTGCACCGCGGCGCGCATGGGCGCGAGCAGCTCCGTGCCGCCATCCGCGTTCAGCGCGGCCACCCAGCGGTCCGCCTCTTCGAGCGTGCGCTGCGTGAAGGGCACGGGCTCGGGCTGGAACGACTGGAAGCGATTCTCGAACGCGATGACGTTGAACCGGTCGCCCTCGCGCAGGTGGCGCAGGCACAGCCGGAGCGCGGCCTGGGCCTGGGGCAGGCTCTCACCGGCCATGGAGCCGGAGACGTCCACGACGAACACCACCTCCTGCTTGGGCGGCGCGGAGGCCATGGCCAGCAGGTCCGGCACCACGGTGAGCGCGAAGGTGCCCGGACCTCCCTCGCCCTTGCGGTGCGTGACGAGCGGCGTGAACACCGCGCTGCTGTCCGGGCTGCGCAGGCTCAGCACCAGGTCGCGGTCCAGGGACACCTCGCCGCGCGAGAATCCGACGCGCACGCGGGTGCCTTCCTCCCGGGTGGTGGTGATGGCGTGGGACGGGCTCTCCACCGCCACCTCGCGGCCCAGGTCCACGAGCAGGTCCATGCGCAGGCCGTAGTGCACGTTGCCCACGGGCGGGGTGATGCGGTCCGCGTCCGGCACCTGGGCCGTGGGCTCTTCACTGCCGTGGCCGGTGCGGTCGCCCGTGGTCGCGCCGGGGATGTAGCGAGGCGCCACCAGCGTGGGGAGCATCCAGCGCACGCTGCCTTCCTCGGCGGTGACGGCCTGGAGGAACTCCACCTCCACCACGGTCTCCTCATAGGGCAGCAGGTTGCCTACCTGGGCGGTGAAGACGTTGCGGCGCTCCTCGTCGAGCAGCGCGGCGCCATGGCCGGCCGTGACGGCGTCGTCGTAGGTGCGGAAGGCCTCTTCACGCTCTCGCACCACGCCTTCGATGCGTCGCCCGGCGCACGTCATGGAGAAGGCGGACAGCGTGGCATCCGAGGGAAGGGGGAAGGTGTAGATGGCCTCGACTGGCTGGTACTCCTCGTTGCGGTAGCGCTGGCGAACGCGGACGCGCGCGTGGCCGCCGAGGAGCTCGCCCGTGACTTCGACACCTTGCAGGGGGACCTGCGTGCCGTTGCGCGTGTACAGCCCTGCCTTTTCGATGGTCATGGCTTCTCCCTTTCCTGGAACTCCGCGATGAGGGCGCGAACGCGTTCCGCGAGCGCCCGGGTCTTCGTGTCCGCTGCTTCCGAGACGTGCAGCTCCAGCCCCGGGAGCAGCTCCCAGCGCTCGTAACGATTCAGGCCCGTGGCCAGTCTTCGAGGCGCGTGCGGTGGCGCCATCGGGGCCGGTCCCGGTAGCGGCTGCGCGTGCACCGGGGGCGTGGGTGTCGCGTCCGAGTCGGCGAGCTGGCGCAGCTCATCGAGGCTCAACCGCTGCAACTCCGCCTGGATGGCATCCAGGGGAAGGAACCGCGCCTGCAGGACGCGGATGGCCTTGAGCCGCACCAGGTGCTCTTCCCCGTACACGGTGTCGGGGCCCCGGAAGGGGGGCGCGGGAAGCAGGCCGCGTTGGACGTAGTAGCGCACCGTCCGCGGCGAGACGCCCACCGCCTCGGCCAGCTCCGTCAGCTTCCATTCGCTCTGTGTCTTCGGCGTGCTCACGGTTCAGACAGTACGACTCGACATTTATGGTGTCAAGTTGCCACTGATGAATTGGCAGCAGCAGTGGCCAGAGCGCGAGGAGCCTCAGCTCAGCAGTATCTCGACAGTTCTGCTGCCGAATCCTGACACCCGGCGCTTGCCTGCTGTCATGACCTGGTGGCGGGCGAAGGGCGCGGAGTTGTTGCGCCGGTCGGGGTGGGATGGAACAGAGGAGGGCATGAATGGCGTCGCGGAAGTCGTGGACCTCTCTTCCATCCGGCTCATTGGCACGGCGGTGACGCCCGCGGTGATGGTGTCGGCGTGTGGCATCGTGGCGACGGGGTTGGACAACCAGATTGCGCGCATGACGTCGCGCATCCGGGAGATGGTGCGCGAGTGGCGTCTGTTGCCGGAGGGGCACGCCCGGCGCGCGGTGCTGCGCCAGGAGGTCGCCATCCTGGACCGGCGGCACGCCATCCTCGCCCGGGCGATTGCCTTCACCTACACGGCGCTGCTGGCCTTCGTGATGACGTCGCTGCTGTACCTGACGAAGCGGCAGACGCAGGTGCCCGAGGCCCTGCCGGTGGTGTCCTTCTCGGTGGGCGTGTTGCTGCTGGGCGCGACGGCGCTGCTCGTGCTGGCGTCGCTGCGGCTGAGCCGGCGGGCCATCAAGCTGGAGCGGCAGGAACTCTTCGACTAGCGGCTGTCAGGACAGGCCGCCCGCGGGAGGGCCCTCTTCCTCATCCTCGGTGTACCGCCGGTCTTCATGTCCATCGTCGGCCCGCTCCATATGGGCCTTCACGCCGCTGAGCGTGCGCAGCAGGTCGAGCGGGATGGGCAGGATGGTGTGATTGCCACCGGTGGTGATTTCCACCAGCGTCTGGAGGTAGCGGAGCTGGAGGGTGGCCGGGTAGCGGCCGAGGACCTTGGCGGCCATGGAGAGCTTCTCGGCGGCCTGGTGTTCGCCCTCGGCGGCGATGATTTTCGCGCGGCGCTCGCGCTCGGCCTCGGCCTGCCGCGCGATGGCCCGCTGCATCTCCGCGGGCAGGTCGATGTGCTTCACCTCCACGTTGGACACCTTGACGCCCCACGGGTCGGTGCGTGCATCGAGCACCTGCTGAATCTCGTGGTTGATGCGCTCCCGCTCGGAGAGGAGCTGGTCCAGCTCCACCTGGCCCAGGATGGAGCGCAGCGTCGTCTGGGCGAGCTGGCTGGTGGCATAAAGGTAGTCCTCCACCTGGAGCACGGCCTTGTCGGCGTGGATGACGCGGAAGTAGACGACGGCGTTGACCTTCACGCTGACGTTGTCCCGGGTGATGACGTCCTGTGGAGGCACGTCCCGGGCCACGATGCGCAGGTCGATGATGACCATGCGCTCGACGAAGGGGATGAGCCAGCGGAAGCCCGCGCGTTTGAGGCCCACGAAGCGCCCGAGCCGGAACACCACGCCGTTCTGGTACTCGTTGACGATGCGCACCCCCGACAGGAAGAGCAGGAACAGGATGGTGACGGGGATGAGCACTCCGAACAGTCCGGTCAGTTGCATCAGGTCGGTACCTCGTCGACGAAGAGGGTGAGTCCTTCCATGCCCCGCACCACGACGTGTGCGCCGGAGCGGATGGGCGCGGTGGACGTGGCGCGCCAGCGCTCTCCATGAACGAACACCTCGCCGCTCTCCGGTGTCACCGGGGCCAGGGCGGTGCCTCGCTCGCCCACGAGCCCCAGGTCGCCACCTTGCTGGGGGAGCCGCCGCGTCTGCGCGCTCCGGTAGACGACGTAGGCCACCGCACCTCCCAACGCCACGGTGGTGGGCACCAGCCACGTCCACGACACGTGGAAGGAGCGGTCCACGAACCACTCCGGGTTGAAGCGGTCCACGAGGAACAGTCCGCCCAGCCCCAGCAGCACCACGCCCAAGGCGCCGAGCAGCCCACTGGTGACGAACAGCTCCGCGACGATGAGGGCCACGCCCGCCATCATCAGCAGCACCGCGCCCGCGCGAACCGGCAGCGCGGAGGACGCCACCAACGCCAGGACCAGCGCCACCACGCCGATGAGCCCCGGGGCGATGGCGCCTGGATGTGACAGTTCCACCACCAGCCCCAGCCCGGCCACCAGGAACAGCAGGTAGACGATGGCGGGATTGGCGAGCGCGTGCACGGTGCGCTGGGACAGCGTGGGCTCCAGCGTGACGATGTGCGCATCCCGGGTGGAGAGCCGCACGGATTCGCCACCCGCCACCGTCACCTGCCGTCCGTCCGCCTGCGCGAGGAAGTCCGCCTCGGTGGGCGTCACGTATTCCACCACGCGCAGTGCCCGTGCGTCGTCCGCGGACACGCTGACGCTGTCACGCACGGCGGAGGCGGCCCACTGCACATTGCGGCCCCGCTGCTGGGCGATGCTCTCCGCGAACGCGACGGCGTCGTTCTCCACCTTGCGAGCCATTTGCTCCCCGCCCACGGCTTCCGGGGACTGGCCGGAGGGGCCCACCACCGGGTGCGCGGCCCCGATGTTGGTGCCCGGCGCCATGGCCGCGACGTTGGATGCCAGCGCGATGAAGACGCCCGCGCTGCCCGCGTGTGCGCCGGAGGGGCCGACCCAGACGAGCACCGGGACAGGTGACGCGAGGAAGGCCCGGACGATGTGGCGCGTGGCCTCCAGCGAGCCACCGGGGGTGTCCAACCGCACGAGCAACGCGTCATGTCCCGCGGCCGTGGCGCGTGCCACGCAGTCGGACAGGTAGCCGCCGGTGCCGGCGTCGACCACGCCCTCCAGGTCGCAGCGAGCCACGGTGGGCTGGCCGTACCTCGTGGGGGCATCGGCCGCGGACGCGAGCAGCCCCGCCATGAGGACGCACAGGAGTGCGGGGGCCGCGAGTCGCCAGCGTGCCCGTTGGTGCATCTCACACCCCCTGGAGGCTGGCGGGGTTGAAGGAAACGGGGACGATGCCGCGCGGTGGCAGGGGGCGCACGGCCGCCAGGTGCTTGAGCAGTCGCACGTGGTCCCTGAGCAGCCGGGGCATGAGGAAGTGCTGGCGCACGTGCTCATGTCCACGCGCGCCCAACAGGTGGGCCTCGTCGGGGCGGCGCAGCAGGTGGAGCATGGCCTCGGCGCATTCCTCCACGGTGTCCACGAGGGCGCCGCCAGTGCCCTCTGGCAGTTGCATGGGAATGCCGCCCACGCGGCCACCGACGACGGGCGTGCTCTTCCACAGCGTCTCCGCGACGACGAGCCCGAAGCCCTCGCGCAGGGACTTCTGGACGACGACGTCGGAGACGGCCTGAAGCGCGTTGACCTCGATGTTCCCCACGCCCACCAGGTTGGTGAGGATGTGGATGAGGCTGTCGCCCGCGGTGGCGGCGCGAAGCTCCTCGTAGACATCCCAGCCCTCCGGGTCGTCCAGGGCGAGTGAGCCCGCGAGCGCGAGCTGGAGGTCGGGGACGTGGGGACGCACGCGCTGGTAGGCGCGGACGACGCCGAGCGGGTCCTTCCAGCGGTCGAAGCGGCTGACCTGGGTGACGAGCGGCCGGTGGGTGCGGATGCCAATCCACTCCAACACGTCGCGGGAGAGGGCCTCTGGCAAAGGGTGGTTCTTGGGACTGAGCGGGTCGATGGCGGGCGGGTAGATGCGGACGTCGGAGATGGGGAGTTGCGGTGGAATGAACTCCCGCATCGTGAAGATGGCGGCGTCGTAGGCGTGCAGGTAGGGCGACAGGAAGTCCCAGAAGGCCGGGTTGGGGTGCGAGGTGTCGATGTGGCAGCGCCATATCCAGCGCGCATCGAGATGAGGACTCAGCGCCGCGAGCACGGCGGGCTGCGGGTCGTGGACGAAGACGAAGTCGTAGTTCTCCGAATCCGTGACCAGCCGGTGGGCATTGAGCTGGGCGTTGGCCAGGTAGGTGGCCTTCTCGCGCTCTGTGAGTTCGCCGGGAGCGCCTTGCAGGCCGTTGTGGATGCGCTTGGTGACCTGGAAGAAGGTGTCGTCGCCGTGGATGAGCTTCCAGTCCGTGACGATGCCCAGGTCGTTGTAGAGCGGGACCAGGGAGCGGAGGATTTCGGAGACGCCGCCGCCGTAGGGCGTGGCGCTCAGGTGCATGCACCGGGCACCGCGCAAGTCCTCGGAGAGCCAGTGCAGTTCGTCGAGGATTTCGTCGGGAGCAATCCCGCGATAGGTGGCAAGCGAACGCTTGCCAATGTCCACGACGTCCAGCATGGCCTCGGCCTCCCGGGTGAGCGCTACAGCGCAACGGTGCGCATGGGAAGCGGCATCATCCGCGCCGCGTGGTTGCCGGGCCGCCCTCCGGGACCGAGGGCGGGCGCCTGAAGGTGTGCCCGGGCATCCGCTGGTGGACGTCCGCTGTCGTCGACAGATTGTCGATGGAGGGCACGCTCCCTCGGGGCCGTCCGCAACTCGACAAGGAGGCTACATGCGCCGTGCCGTTCTCATTGCCCTGGGCGTGGCAGTTGCTGCGCCCGCTTGCAAGACCACGCAGCCCGAAGGAACGGAGGACCGTCAGCCCCTGATGGGCCCGGACCAGATTCGCGAGCCCGTTCAGACTGTGCCGGATACCCCCGCGGGCCCCGCGACGCCCCTGCCGGAGACCGACGCGGGCACACCGGAGACGCAGGAGACGCAGGCGGAGTAGTCCGCGCCCGGACCGTATTCGTCGCCACACGTGTGACAGTGACAGCGCATCCTGACTCCCGCACAGTTCGCGTCCGAAGCGGCACGCGGAAGGAGTCACGGTGCAGGCGACAGTCTACCTGGCGGAGCGGGTCTGGACGTTGGATGCGGCGCGGCCACGTGCCCAAGCGCTGGCGGTGCGGGATGGGCGGCTGCTGGCCGTGGGGACTCGCCAAGAAGCGGAGGCCGCCGCGGGCCCGACTGCGCGCCGGGTGGACCTGGGCGCCGCCACCGTGGTGCCGGGCCTCGTGGACGCGCACGCGCACATCCACGGACTGGGCCGGAGCCTGACGACGGTTCGGCTGGAGAAGGCGGGCTCGGTGGATGAGGCCATCCGCCGACTGACCGAGGCGCCCGCCTCCAGCTTCCAGGGAGACTGGTTGCTGGGAAGAGGGTGGGACCAGAACGAGTGGCCTGGTGGCGCCTTCCCGGGCCGCAAGGAGCTGGACGCGCGCTTCCCGTCGACGCCCGTGTTCCTCACCCGGGTGGACCACCACGCGGCCTGGGTGAATGGCGAGGCCCTGCGGCGCGCTGGAATCACCCGCGACACGCCGGACCCGGAGGGAGGCCGCATCCTCAAGGACGCGCACGGCGAGCCCACGGGCGTGCTGGTGGACAACGCCATGGACGTGGTCGCCGCCGCGATTCCACCGCCTTCCAGGGCGCAACTGGAGACTCGGCTGCGGGCAGCGCTGACCCGTTGCGCGCAGGTGGGGCTGACTGGCGTGCACGACGCGGGCATGGAGTGGGATGCCTTTCGCGTGCTCCAGTCATGGGACGCCGCGGGCACGTTGCCTCTGCGCGTCTATGCGATGGCGGCGGGCCAGGGGGACGCGCGACACGCGTACCTCGAGCAGGGGCCGTGGCAGGGGCGGATGCTGGCGATGCGCTCGGTGAAGTTCCTGGCCGACGGTGCGCTGGGGAGTCGGGGCGCGGCGCTGCACGACGACTACTGCGACGAGCCGGGGCAACAGGGCTTGTTGTTGCTGCCACCCGAGGAGCTCGCCTCTCGCGCCCAGGCCTTCATGTCCCGGGGCTTCCAGGTGTGCATCCACGCCATTGGAGACCGTGCCAATACCTTGGTGCTGGACGTGCTGCTGCGCGGCGCCGAGGTGACGGGCACGCAGTCGCTTCGGCACCGTGTGGAGCACGCGCAGATTCTCCGGCGCGAAGACATCGTCCGCCTGGGAGCCGCCGGGCTGGTAGCGAGCGTGCAGCCCACCCATGCGACCAGCGACATGCCGTGGGCCGAGTCCCGGCTGGGCCGCGAGCGGCTCAAGGGCGCCTATGCCTGGCGCAGCCTGCGCGACGCGGGAGCGCACCTGGCGCTGGGCAGTGACTTCCCCATCGAGAATCCGGATGTGCTCGCGGGGTTGTACGCGGCGCGCACGCGGCAGGACGCGGCCGGCTGGCCCGAGGCCGGCTGGATGCCGGAAGAGCGGCTGACGGCGCGCGAGGCGCTGGAGGGCTTCACCACCGGGCCCGCCTGGGCGTCCTTCGACGACGCCCGGCGCGGCCGGCTGGCTCCGGGGATGGACGCCGACTTCGTGGCACTGTCGGAAGATCCGCTGGAGGGGCCCGCCTCCGCGTTGGTGAAGGCGCAGGTCCTCGCCACCGTGGTCGCGGGCGCGGAGGTGTACCGCGCGCCATCTCTGGACTGAGCGCGGCGCCTTGGGCTCACTCGCCGAAGATGTGCGAGCGCGCCGCCTCGGCGATGGTGACGACAGCCGGGTGGCGAATCTTCCGCTCGACAGTGATGGCGTAGAAGCAGGTCTCGATTTCGTCGGTGCGCCCGATGACGGAGCAGTTGAACTGACGCTCCACCTCGGCCTCGATGGCGCTGGGCATGGCGAAGACCCCGTGCCCGCGCTGGCCGAAGGCCTGGAGCAGGGCGCTGTCATCGAAGTCACCCGCGATGACGGGGCGCAGGCCCTTGCGCTCGAACCACAGGTCCATCGAGCGGCGCGCGGAGGACTCGACTGACGGCAGCAGCACGGGCGCGCCATCCAGCGACTGAGGGAAGTTCTCCCTGAGTTCGACCAGCTTCCCCGCCGCGAAGAAGGACACGCCGCACTTGCCGAGCAAGTGATTGAACGAGCGCACGCTCACCGGCTCCGAGCTGGGCGCATCCGCGAGCACCACGTCCAGCTCATGCAGGGCCAGCGAGGCGAGCAGCTGCGGCAAGGGCCCTTCGCGGCAGATGATGCGCAGCGACGGGCCTGCTTCGAGCGCGGGCTTGAGGAGCTGTTCGGCCACCAGCTTGGGGATGACGTCGAGCACGCCGACGTTGAGCCGCAGTTGCTGCCCGGGCGGCAGGCCGGAGACGACGTTCTTCAGCTCGTTCCCCAGGCGGAAGATTTCGTCCGCATAGCGCATCACCGTGCGGCCCACGTCAGTGAGCACCAGCTTGCGGCCCTGGCGCTCGAACAGCTTGTGGCCCAGCGACTCCTCCAGGAGCTTGAGCTGGCTGCTGATGGTGGGCTGCGCCAGGTGCAGCTCCTCGCCTGCCTTGGCGATGCTGCCCGCCCTCGCAACCGTCCAGAAGTACAGGAGGTGATGGTAGTTGAGCCAGCTCATACCCATAGAGATAGTCGAAGTGTTGCCGTTAAACTACCTAATTTTCTTATAGAGCCCCGGCCCTTAATTTCCTCTGCGTCGCGCCGCCGTGTGGGCGCGCCCAACCGGAGGAGGTCCATGGAAGCCATCAACCTGAACGTGTCCTTTGAATCCCCTGAGCTCGTGGTTCCGGCTGAGGTCGCTGAAGCGCGCGTCCGTGAGCACCTGAAGTTGGTGCGACGGTTGGCGTGGAAGTACCGGTGGACCGGCCTGTCGATGGAAGAGCTGGTGGCGGAAGGCAACGTTGGGTTGATGGAAGCCGCGGGACGTTTCGAGGAACGCGGGGTGCCGTTCGCGGCCTATGCCAGCCAGTGGATCCGTGCGCGCATCCGCGCCTACGTGGGCCGCAACTGGAGCATGGCGGGCGGCCGGGCGCCGTGGGTGGTGTTCCAGCTCCGGAGGGAGCGGTCGCGGCTGGAGGCCCGGTGGGGGGAGGGCCACCCGGAGGTGGAGAAGCGCCTCGCCGAGGCCTTGGGGAAGCGGGAGGACGAGGTGGCCCTCGCCATGGAGGCGCTGTCGCGGGACGTGTCGCTGGACGCGCCGGTGTCTCCGGACTCGGAGGCCACGCGGCTGGAGGGGCTGATGGCGGATGCCGACTCGCAGGAGGACCAGGTGGACCGGGCGAAGTGGGCGCGGCGGCTCCGGGCGAGCGTGGACGCGGCCTGGCCGGAGCTGGATGCCCGGGAGCGCGCGCTGGTGGAGGAGCGGATGCTGGCGGAGGACGGGGTGAGCGCGGAGCTGCTGGCGCGCCGGTTCGGGGTGACGGCGGTGCGTATCCGGCAGATCGAACAGGGTCTGCGGGTGAAGCTGCGCCACAGGCTGACGGCCGGTCTCACGTCCTGGGACGGGGAGGCGATGTCCCTGGCGGCCTGACGCCTGCCTGCCCGGGTGGCGGAGAATGCTGTTGACGGAGGAGGGAAGGGCTCGCTATGAAGGCGCCGTTCCGCGCGGTGCCTCTTACGCCCAGGTAGCTCAGTCGGTAGAGCAGGGGATTGAAAATCCCCGTGTCGGTGGTTCGATTCCGCCCCTGGGCACTTAGCGGAGATGAAGGCCTCTGGACTCAAAGTCCAGAGGCCTTTGTCGTTTCAGGCGCCGTGCGTCCCTGCTCCAGGGGGGGGCGCCCAACACGCGGGCCCGCGCGTCGCGCTGACGGGCACGCCCATGGAGAATCGCCTGTCGGAGCTCTGGAGCCTCTACGCGCTGCTCTTCCCGGGCTGCTGGGCAGCCGCGAGACCTCTTGTTCGCGCTTGGACGGAGGCTCACCCGGACCTGGGGCGCTCCAAGGCCCACCGGTCTTCATCGTCTCGCCAGACAGCGGCTCCCTGGTAGGTCCAGCCACCGGACGCGGTCTCTTGTGTGAACACGAAGGCTGTTTCACTGGGGTGGTGGTCTGGGACGCGCAGCCCCAGGCGGCCGGGAGAGGTGAAGGCTTGCGCGTCCTTGATGAACAGGAACAGGTGGCCTTCATGGCGCCCCGTTCTGGGCGCCGCGCTCAATCCAAAGTGGGAGCTGAGCTGCTCCTCCGTGAGCGTCGTGCCCAGGGGAGGTGCCAGCCGTTCGGGTGGAATGACCTCGACGACCAGGGCGATGGGAGATGTCGCTTCACCCGCCTGGAAGGACTCACGCAGGGGATTGTCGGAGCGGAGCAGCCAGTGCCCGTCTTGCCGGACGAGCCGCTTCACCTGATAGCGGAAGCCTGTGATTGGGTCGGGGACCTGGACGAGGGCCACCTTCCCATCCAGGGGCCCCGCCCCCACGGCTTTCGCGTCGCGCATCACCAGCCAGTCACCATCGCGGATGGGGTGCGGGCCTCCGTCCATGGAATCACCAGACGCGCGCACCGCGAACAGCCCTTCGCCGTGCGCTCGGCTTGGAAGGCGGACCCTCGCCGCTTCCGGAGCCTGGTCGATTGAGATGGGGTGCTCCACGGCGCCCGCGGCCGCGCGCAGGCTGGGAAATGCGACCAGTGTCCCCCAGGGCGCGAGGGGGCTCGGCTCGGCCTGAGCCGGGGCCGCGCTCCACCCGTCAGGGCCGAGCGTGAACCGGACGCGAAAGGCCGTGCCTGGCATTCCGGCGGTGGGGCCAAACCATTGGCGCAACAGGTCCGGCAGTTGATTCTGTTTCGCGCCATCGGGTCGCGCGACGTTGACGGCAATCTTCACGAAGTCGAAATGCCAGCGCGCTCCATCGTCGAGCCGGACCGCGGTCGTTCCCAGAGGCAGGTCCGAGCGAGCACTCCGCTCCGGGAGCTTGAGGATGGGGCCCCGGCTATTCGAGATGACCCTGGCATCAAAGGCGGAGTCCTGCACCTGCGCCTGTTGGCGGCGCCGATACTGTGCGAGCCGGTAGTCCACCAACTCGCGAGTCATGGCCTCGAAGGACTTCTGGGCCGATGGGGCCATGGGAAGGCGAGGGATGAACCGCTCTTCCTCGACGCGGAACCACCTCCCGCCCTTCGTCCATGCCTCAACGGGGTTCGACTTCCAGTACGTGAGGAACCGGGCGGGATTCGGGAGCCGTGGGTCGCCCAGGGCCTTGACCGCTTCGAGGTCCCGGAGCAACTCGGGGGAGCGTTGGAGAATGGCCAGGCATCGCCGGGCAAGCTCGGGTAGCGGCAGCCCCTGTTCCAGGGCATCGGCTTCGAGCAGCGCTTCCACTACGACCATCTTGAAGCACTGGCTCATATTCGTGAGCTCGAGCTCCTTGAACCAGTCGCGGCCTTTGTCGAGGCTCCGAGCCTCGTCGTCCGTCAGGTCGCCCTCCGACCTCACGAAATCGAACCACCCCGGGTGCGCCTTGCGCAGCGTCGCGGGTGAGTACCCACGACGGTAGAGCTCTCCGATGGTGGGCCGCAGTCCCCGGGCATCGCGCAGCTCGCGGTAGACACGCTCGACCTCCTGCCCCCCTCCGGAGAGGAAGTGCCGGAGCATCTCCTTGGCTTCGAGCTCCACTTCCACGGTGCAGCCAGCAGGCAGCGCGGGTTGCCGGTCCGAGGTGAGAAAGTCACGCAGGGAGGCCGGAGGCTTGCCCACGGCCAGCAGGGTTCGGAGCCGGTCGAGAAACAGCCGGTGATTCCCGACGAAGTCGATGAGGATGACCCGCTCTTTTCCCTCGGCCTTTCGCAGTCCTCGCCCGAACTGCTGGAGGAACACCACGGGGGACTCCGTGGGGCGGAGCATCACCACGCGGTCGATGCTCGGGACGTCGACACCTTCGTTGAACAGGTCCACAGCGCAGATGGCATCCAGCGTGCCATTCGCGAGCTGGCGCAGCGACTGGGCACGGTCCGCCGAGCCAGCCCCGGCGTGGACGGCCACGGCGCGAATCCCCTGGCCTCCCAGCCATTGCTGGACGAAGTGGGCATGGGAGATGGAGCAGCAGAACACGAGCGTGCGGCTGGCGGGATGCTTCTGCCACGCACGCCACAGTGTCTGCATGCGTGCTTCGGTCTCAACCGCCTGGGTCAACAGCGCCACGTCGAAGCGGCGGCTCTTCCAGGGGATGTTCTCGTAGGGCACCGTGTCCTTGAGTCCGAAGTACTCGAACGGTGCGAGCAGTCCCTCCTGGATGCCTTCTCCAAGGTCCGAGCGCCAGGCGAGGTGGTCATCGAAGAGGCCGAGCACATCGCCCTCGTCAGCGCGCTCCGGCGTCGCCGTGAGCCCGAGCATGAACGCCGGCTCCACGCAGGCGAGGATGGACCGGTAGCTCGCCGCCGTGGCGTGGTGGACCTCGTCCACGATGACGTAGTCGAACGCGGCCGCGAGGCGGAGCGCCTGAAGGTCTTCTGGCCGCGAGAGCTTCTGCACCGAGGCGAAGACCACGTCACCCGCGAGCTGCGCGCGTTGACCCACGTACCAGCCGAAGCGGAGGTGGGGCTGCTGGCGACGGAACGTCTCCGCGGCCTGAACGAGGAGCTCTTCCCGGTGCGCGAGGAACAGCACGCGGCTCGCCCGCCCCCGCTCCTGGCTGAACTGTTCCACGTCGAGCGCCGCGAGCAGGGTCTTCCCCAGGCCCGTCGCGAGGACGACCAGCGCGCGTTGCCGTCCCTCGCGCCGGCCACGCGCGAGCGCACCGAGCGCCTGACGCTGGAGGCTGTGTGGCTCGCGACGGGGCAAGGGGGCGTCTGGCTCCGCCTCACCTGCCGGAAGACGCAGTCGGGCCGCCGGTGCGCGGCGAGCGTATTGCTCGACCCAGTTCGCGTCCAAGAGGGAGGCCCGGCTCCACCAGCCCTCGAATGCGTCCACCACCTCGTTCCAGGCCTGCGGGTCCCGGTCCCGCTCGACGCGCAGGTTCCATTCGACGCCCGTCTTCAAGGCGGCGCGCGAGATGTTGCTCGAGCCGACGTAGGCCACAGCGAGCCCGGTGCCAAGGAAGCGCCAGGACTTCGGGTGGAATGACGTGAGTTGGAGCTTCTCCACCTCCACGACGCGCGCTTCAAAACGGCCACGGCCTGGCTCCGCCTGGAGCGCGGCGTCCTCTTCCATCCAGTCGAGCAGCCGTCGAAGTGCATCCGCCTGGGTGATGGCCAGATAGTCACCCGTGAGGATGCGCACCGTCGCACCCCGGGTGAGCGCGGCTTCCACGGACTCGCGCAGCAGCTCCAGTCCGCTGTCTTGCACGAAGGCCGCCAGGACCGAAATCTCCACCGCATCCGCGAACAGCGGCTCCAGGTGGTGCAGGAACGGGTCGTCGAGGCCTCCCGTGGCCAGGGGCTTGTTTCGCCCGGCGAGGTAGTTGCCCTTGCCTGGAATGACGTGCCGGACTCCGCCGCGAGGGTCGCCCATGTCGCCCTGGAAGCGAGGGATGACGTGCACATGCAGGTGGAGCACCGTCTGGCCGGCCGCCGCGCCCACGTTGATGCCGATGTTGTACCCGTCTGGATGCAGCTCGCCATCCAGCCCGCGTTTCACCTCGTCCACCAGCTCGAAGATGGCGCGCTGTTCCTCGGTCGTGGCATCGAACCAGGTCGCGACCTGCCGCCGGGGAATCACCAGCGTGTGTCCCGGGCTCACCGGGAAGCCATCCCGGATGGCGAAAGCGAGCGCGTTGGCCGCGACCCACTGCGATTCAGGGACTGACAGGAACGGAGATCTCATCGTCACGGGGCGCTGAAGGCTACCTGAGCATTCCGTAGCACTTACGGCACAGGGGCTTGTTCTTGCTGGCGGCGAAGTCCATGCCGCAATGGTGGCAATGGTTGTCTTCGTAGTTGGGGTCGCCGTATCGGCGCCAGACGTTGAAGTCGCTGTCGCAGTAGGGCCTCTCCGGGTTGAAGCCGATTGCGTCGCGGCAGCGGATGCAGAATCCCTGCGTGGCGTGCCGGGGGACGGGCGTGGCGCTCCTGCGACGCGGCTCGGTGGCCGGCTTGAAGGGGACTTCCTTGCGGTGTGGGGTGATTTCGCTCTCGATGAACTCGCTGATTCTCACGTACTCGGCGCGACCGGCTGAGATGCAGATGCCGACTTCAATGCTGTTGTTGAAGGAAGACTCAATGAGGTTGAGCGACGTGATGAGAGCGTGGCGTTCGGAGTAGTAGAGCTTGGCGTGCAGGTCCCTGACGACGAACAGGCGCATGCCCGCTTGCATGAGGCTGACCAGGAGCTCCACGCCTTGCTGTGAGGGGCCCCGTGTGCTCTCGTCACCCTCGCGGATGACCAGGGTCACGGCTACCTCCCGTTCGAGGGCTTGACGAATCTTGCGCTCAATGTCTCGCAGTTTCTCGATGCTGACGTAGGGACTGATCAGCGTGACGTGCTCTTGGGCTTCATCGATGAGGCCGTGAAGTCGGCGGACCGTGTCGACTTTTCCCAATACCTCAAGCGCATCGGCATCGCGTGAGCGAAAGAAGTTCTCGAACATGGGTGGGGCGGGGAATCAGGGGGTAACGCACAGCGGCTGGAGACCGGTGGCCGCAGATGCTCTTGGAGTTCCTTGGCATACCAGTAATTCCAGGGCACGAGAAAGGCGCCCTCGTTTCTCCTCCTTCCCGACGCTGCCCCACGATGCCGGGTGCACGGGCTGCCCGGAGCAGGGTAGAGAGGGAGCTGGAGGAACGAAACGAGATGGACGCGAACGCAGTGGCGGAGCTCGAGAAGGCGGGCGTGAAGGTGGACCAGCCCGAGCGCCTGTACGTGGCGGTGGAGTGGGATGCGGACGGCAAGCACGTGCGTCCGGTGGGGGAGCGCGTCCAGATTCGCGCGGGCGAGCAGCTGGCCCATGTGACGCTCAAGCCCATCTCCCAGCTCTTCGTGGGCGACGTGAAGCCCCCCAGCTTCGCCAAGGCGCCGCCGCCGGAGTATCAGCCCTTCTTCCTCCTCATCGAGGCCACCGCCGCCGGCTACTGCCGCGCCGTGCGCAACACCGAGACGGACCAGGAATTCGAGCGGCTCTACCGCCACCTCCTGCGCCGCCCCGACGGCACCGACCGCAACCCGCTCTTCTCGCACCTCCAGGGTGCCGTTCGCCTCTACATGTCCCTGCGCGACGTCAGCCAGGCGGAGTTCGAGGCTGTCATCCAGCGCCTCCACCAGTCCGCCAGGCACTTCCAGACGCACACGGGCAGCATCAACTACTTCCAGGAAGTGCTCCGCGAAGTGCTCGGCGCCTGAGCCGCGGCGTCATCCACCCCTCCTGGTCAACCCAGGAGGGTGGCAACTGGAATATCGTGCGCCGCCGCCCGTTTCCGGGCGCTCTTCCGACAGGAGCACGGATGTTCCGTCAGTCGTTACTCTGGACCTCGTGTCTGGCCCTGCTCGCCGGCCCCGTGGCCTGTGCGCAGACGCAGGGCGGCAAGCCGGTGGCGAAGTCCGCCGTGTCCGCCGCGCCCAAGCTCGGCGCCGGCATCGAGTCCCGCACCCTCAAGAACGGGCTCAAGGTCATCGTCTGGCCCGACCACGACATTCCCAATGTCGTCCTCTACAACTGGTTCCGCGTCGGCAGCCGGAACGAGTACCCCGGCATCACCGGCTTGTCCCACTTCTTCGAGCACATGATGTTCAACGGCGCGAAGAAGTACGGCCCCGGTGAGTTCGACCGCGTTATGGAGGCCAACGGCGGCGCCAACAACGCCTTCACCTCCGAGGACGTCACCGTCTACATGGACTGGTTCCCGCGCTCCGCGCTCGACGTCATCTTCGACCTCGAGGCCGACCGGCTCCAGCACCTGGCCATCGACCCCAAGGTCACCGAGTCCGAGCGCGGCGTCGTGTACTCGGAGCGCCGCTCCGCCATCGACAACGACAACATGGGCGCCCTGATGGAGCAGGTGCAGGCCACCGCCTTCGTGGCGCACCCGTACCAGTTCCCCGTCATCGGGTGGCCGTCCGACATCGAGTCGTGGCGCATCGAGGACCTCCAGCGCTACTACAAGACGTACTACGCGCCCAACAACGCCACGCTCATCTTCACCGGCGCCGTGACGCCCGCGGAAATCTTCGCGCTCGCGGAGAAGTACCTGGAGCCCATCCCCTCCCAGCCCGCGCCGGAGCCCGTCCGCACCAAGGAGCCCGAGCAGCAGGGAGAGCGCCGCATCGTCGTGAAGAAGCAGGCCCAGGCCCCGCTCATCCAGCTGGCCTACCACGGCATCTCCGGCAAGGACGCGGACGTGGAAGCGCTCACGCTGCTCCTGAGCATCCTCACCAACGGCGACTCCTCGCGGCTGCACCGCCGCCTCGTCGAGGAGGAGCGCGCCGCCCTCCGCGTCAACACCCACTTCAGCCCGGGCTTCGACCCGTCGCTCGTCTGGGTCTACGCGGACTTGCCGCCCGGTGCCGACGTCGCCAAGGTGGAAGGCCTGCTCACCGAGGAGCTGGCCCGCGTCGTCAAGGACGGCGTCAGCGACGCCGAGCTCAAGAAGGCGCGCAACATCACCCTGTCCCAGTTCTGGCGCAGCCTGGAGACCAACAACGGCCGAGGCCGCGCGTTGGGCGCCGCGGAGACGTTCCGCGGTGACTACCGTCAGCTCTTCGAAGCGCCCGGCCGCTATGAGCGCGTGACGCGTGACGACGTCCGCAAGGTCGCCGCGCGCATCTTCAATTCGCAGCGCCGCACCGTTGGCTGGCTCGTGCCCGCCGACGCGCAGGCCGCCACCCCCGACTCCCGCAAGGAGGCCTCGCGATGAGCGCCCCCCTCTCCTGGAAGGCCGCGTTCACCACGCTGCTGCTGTCCTCCGTCCCCGCCGCGGCCCAGGGCTCCGCCGCTGCTCCGAAGCCCGCCACGGCGGCTGCGGCGCAGCAGGGCGTGACGCTCCCCAAGGCCACCACCGTCACGCTGAAGAACGGCGCGAAGCTCCAGCTCGTGGAGCGCAAGGAGCTGCCGCTCGTCTCGTTCAGCGCGTGGGTGCGCGGCGGCGCCCTGGGCGACCCCGCTGGCAAGGAAGGCCTGGCCGCGCTCACCGGCGAGCTGTTGCAGAAGGGTGCCGGCAGCCGTGACGCGCGCCAGTTCGCCGAGGCCGTGGACGGCGTGGGTGGCGAGCTTCAGGTGGCCGCCAACCTGGAGGCCCTGGTCATCAGCGGCCAGTTCATGTCGCGCGACACCGGGCTGATGGTGGAGCTGCTCACCGACATGCTCACGCGCCCGCGCTTCGACGCGAAGGAGCTGGAGAAGGTCCGCGCGCGCAAGGCTTCTGAGATCGCCGCCGCGAAGGATGGCGACCCGCGCATGCTGATTGGCGCGTACTTCCAGGCCTTCCACTTCGCCGGGCACCCGTATGGCACGCCTGTCAACGGCAGCGAGGCGTCACTGCCCGGCCTGTCCCGCGAGGACGTGCTCGCGTACGCGAAGAACCACCTGGGCGCGGACCGGCTCATCCTGTCCGTGGTGGGTGACTTCGACGCGAAGGCGCTCGCGAAGAAGCTGGAGTCCTCGCTCGGCGGCTGGGCGCGCGCCGCCACGCCCGCGCCCACCGTGCCCGCCACCGCCGCCTCCAAGGGCCGGCGCGTGCTGCTGGTGGACAAGCCGGACGCCACCCAGACGTACTTCTGGATTGGCAACACCGGTATCTCCCGCGATGACCCGGACCGGGCCTCGGTGCGGGTCGCGGAGACGGTGTTCGGTGGACGCTTCACCTCGCTGCTCAACACGGAGCTGCGCGTGAAGTCCGGCCTCAGCTACGGCGCCAACTCCGTGTTCATCCGTCACACGCGTCCGGGGCCCGTCATCATCGCCTCGTACACGAAGACGGAGTCCACCGGCCGCGCCATCGACCTGGCGCTGGAGACGCTCGCTGGCTATCGGAAGTCCGGCATGGATGACGCCATGCTCGCCTCCGCGAAGTCGTACGTGCTGGGGCAGTTCCCGCCCACGCTGGAGACCGGGACGCAAGTGGCGGGCAAGCTGTCGGAGCTGGCCTTCTACGGCCTGGATGCCAGCGACGTGGATGGTTTCGCCAGCGCCGTCTCCGCCACGACCCGCGAGGGCGTGCACGGCATCATCCAGCGCAAGCTCCCCGCGCCGGAGGACCTCACCTTCGTCCTCATCGGCAAGGCGTCGGACATCCGGGAGGCGGCTCGCAAGTACGGCACCGTCACGGAGATGAAGATTTCCGACAAGCACTTCGCGCCGCCCGCGAAGCGCTGAGACTCGCCGCGCACCGCCGGCCCCGGACATTGTCGGGCCGGCGGTGCCTTCGGGGCGGAGTCCTCCGTCCCGAACGCAGCCCATCTGGCCGCCCAGCAGGAGATGTCAGAGGCCCTCGGTAGGGTGCTCGGCGCTTCATCCTCCATGGGGGTCATATGCGTTTGCGTCACTGGTCGCTGCTGCTGGTGCCCACCTGTGCTGCCTGGCTTGGCTGTGCGGGTGGCGAACCGGGTTCCGCTTCGGACTTCGGCGACGGACAGTCGCCCGTGAGTACGGACCGTCCCTCGGGCGACGGAACGGGCACGGACGAGCCGCGGTCCGACATCGGTGAGCCCGGTGATTCCGACGACGTGGTGTTGGTGACGCAGACCACGCGCTTCCACACGTCGGTGGGGGTCGCTGAGCGCCAGGAAGACCTCTCCGCGAATCCTCCTGAAATCTACGTTCCCTCCGGGAACACGTTCAGCGTCGTGTCGGGCTCGGCGTCTCCGGAAGGTTGGCGCTTCACGGGCATCCCGTCCGGTGCGTACTACCTGCGAACGGGCAACAGCTTCGTCGTCACGTCCGCGCGCGCCGTCGACATTGGCAGCAACCGGCTGGGCCGTCCCGATACGGTCTTCAGTGATTTGTTCTGGTCGCCCGTCCAGGTGAACCTCGTCAACCTGGCGCCATGGGTGCCCTACGGAGGCCTGACGCAGCCGGGCTCGAGCCTGCAGGTCGCGTCCGCACAGGTGGACCTCTATGGCGGCGTGAATGTCTTCGACGAGGTGCTTGAAGGACAGACGCACCTGCTCAGCAACAACGCGGAGGTGTTGGTGAGCAGCGGCTATTCGCTGCCTGTCTTCGAGGCTGGCCGGGGAGACCGTCTGTACGTGAGCCAGCACGGCCAGATGGACGCGGGGACGCTGCCGGACGGGACCCCGCTGGCATATTCGGCCCTGGTGCGCAGCGTGGAGATGGGGGCGTTCGACTTCGCCCCGGATGGCATCACCCCCATGCCGTTGACGGGCGTCATGCGCCCCGTGCCGATGACGGAGTTCCCCATCGAGTGGCGCCTGCCGGACTTCACCCGGTATGCACAGGCGGTGCACCCGCTCGCCACGGCCAGCTACCCCTCCTTCTTCGTCATGCCCGCGGCCCACGGCCTGAGCGACGGCTGGGTGGGGTACTCGGGGGAGGCGCTGTCCCTGATGTTTCCGCGGGGCACTTCGTTCAACTTCACCCGGCGCTTGTCGTACGGCAACCCGTTCCCATCCTCGTGGGAGATGGTGGGCGGAGCGCAGTACTCATTCCGCGTCCAAGCGGAGGTGCCGGGGGGCTCCGGGCTCTGGGCCTACCTGTCCGGCAACATGTATACCTACGAGCGACTGGATAGCCTCGTCGCAGGGCCCATCCTGCCGCGCGTGTCTCCGCCGCGTGAGCTGACCATTGACGGTCTGCCCGCCAGTGATTCCCGTGAGGTGGGCTCCGCGAGTCCCGTCATCGCGTGGCTGCCTCCCATGGTGGGGTCACCCGCCGCCTACCGGATTGCCATCTACCGGTTCCGGGAGGATGTCCGTATCAGCGTGCTGCATGGCAGCGTGACCGTGCCCGGCTCGCTCACCCAGGTGCGGCTGCCGCCCGGGACGCTGGCGCCAGAGGGCATCTACTACCTGCGTGTCTCGGCCGTGGAGGCTCCGTACTACGAGATGGAGCGCTTCCCGTTCAGCACCGTGGACCGGTTGCCCCAGGCGCGCGCGGACACTCTCAGCTCGTTCTTCACCACGCCGTGAGGCGCGGTCGCTGAACCCGGGGCCCGCTACTTCGCCGTCAGCGCGCGGTAGCGGGTCATGCACTTCTGGAAGCGCTGGTCCACCGAGCGCGCGAACCACGCGGTGGTCAGCTCCCGCTTCAGCTTCGGGCTCTGGAGCGTCACCCGGGGAAGCTGGGCATAGGACGGCGATTCGCCCGTTTCCCGCTGGTAGACACGTTTCACCGCGCGGAACGTGTCAGTGGATTCGAAGTCCGGCTCCTTCTCCTTGCGCACGTCGCGGCGCACCTGACGCTCGCTGAGCTCCTCCGGGGCGAAGCGCTGACGGAAGGCGAGCAGCGCCAGCAGCGACTTGCTGTCCTCGCTGCGCGGCTGCCCCTGCTTGTCGTAGAGCTGGAGGTCTCCGTCGGGCGCCAGGGGGTGGCCGGTGAGACGGCTCACCTGTGACTGGAGCGCGGCGTTGCGGGAGGCATAGACGCCCGCGTTGTAGTCCGCGAAGCGGAAGAGGGGCTCGGGGTATGCGGCCTCGTAACCCAGCAGCCGCGCGGTGCCGTAGCGCACGCCGCCCGCGCGGGTGTACATCGACTCGCGCACCTCGGCCGGGTCCGCGTCCTCGCCCGCCTTCTGCATCGCGTAGCGCACGCTCACCTGCATGGAGCCGGCGGTGGTGACGGGGTTGAACTCGTGCAGGTTCCCCGAAGCGAAGACGCCACTGGCGAAGTCCACGACCTTGAAGGTGCTCGGGAATTCGTTTTCGTAGTACGCGAGCATGTCGCGGAAGAGACGGTCCAGGTCGCGCTCGGTGCGCAGCGCGCGCAGCCGTTCGTCGAACGTCTTCTTGCTGCCCTTCGCCCGGCCTTCCAACACCGACGCCAGGACCTTGCGGCCCAGGGGGCCCAGCTTGTTCGCGTGCTCCTCCAAGCGCGCGCGGACCATCTTCGGAAGCCCCGCGACAGCCGGGTCGACCTTGTAGCCGGACTCCTGTTCGATGACGGCCAGCACCGAGCACACCGCGGGCGGTGACGGGGCAATCTCCTCCACCTCCAGCGCGGCCAGCACGTCGCGCGCCCAGCCCTCGCGGTCCTGGAGCTGTGGCGGCATCAGCTTCGCGACCTGTGACGCGGAGAGCCGGGGCGGTGGTGGAATGGACGGCTGGGCCGAGCCCGCTCCGCGCGGCGCGCATGCGGTCATCGAACCCAGTGCCACCAGCATGCCCAGCCAGGCGCGGCCACGGTGTACGGACGGTCGCACATCGGTTGTCTCGTGGGCACCGGGGCCCGAGTCGCGGCGGGGCGCCTGCGTCCAGGTGGGCTTCGCAGTGAGTGTCACCCACAGGCCGCGCCACGCACGGCGCCAGCCGGACGTGTGGGACCGCGGTGGAATGGGCTCCTGCATGCGCTCGCCTCCGAGGCTTGGGCCCCGATATCTCAGGAGGCGCGCGGCGCTGGCGAAAGCCATGGGCTCTTGCGCTTGCCCGGTGTGCGGACGAGCGACCGGGCTTCAGGCGGTGATGACGCCGGGCAGGGCCTCCTTGTTGGCAGGCCCTACCACGGCGCGGGCTTGTCTCAGCGGCGGATCTGCACGTCGCGCGCGACGGTGCGGCCACCCATGAGGACGAACTGCGCACGCACCGGCGTGCCTTCCCGCAGCTGACGCAGCGGCACCTTCCGCCCCTGCCGCAGGCCACGGCTGCGCGGGTCCAGCTCCAACTCGTAGACGCTGCCCTCCCGGTCCTTCACGATGAGGGTGTTCTGCTTCACCTTCGTGACGCGCCCGTTCACGGAGCTGGAGGCGATGATGACGTCCTCCAGGGGCGTATTGCCCGAGCCGCCCTGGCCCGTCTCCACCGTCGCGTCCTGCGCCGCACGCGCCGCGCCCAGGTACCAGTCCTCATCCTCCCGGGCCTGGACCGCCTCGGAGCCAATCATCACCCGGCTCGGGGGCACCTGCGGCTGCGTCCACGGCGCGGAGGACTCCGCCATCGGATCCGGGGCGCGCACGGGTGTGCCCTCCAGCGGAGCCACGGACGTGTCGCTCAGGGCCGTGGGCGCTCGCGCCGGGGTGTTCATCCGGGGCGCCCGTTCCTGCACCGCCATCGCGGGCTGGAGCGCCGCGGGCTCTGTCGAGCCGTTCACCGCCATCACGGGCTCGCGTTCAATGGCCCTGGCCGTCATGTCCGCTTCCACGCCGCTGGGCGGGACCACCGCCGCCCGAGGCTCCCGCTCACGGCAGCCCGTCGTCAACGCGAAGAGTCCCAGCATTCCCACCCACGCCCATCCTCTTCCCATCCTGTGCCCCTCGAGTTCCCACTCGTTCCGTTTCGCGGCTTCCAATGCAAACTGTGTGCGCCGGCCCCTCGGTGGGAGCCGTGCGTTGGAAATCCGCGATGACGATTGGACACTCGTTACGCCGCCAGCGCGCGGGCCACGGCCTTCACGTGTGAGCGCACCAGTTCGCGCGCGCCCATCAGCTCCGTGGCGTCCTTCGGCGCATAGCCCAGGCACAGCACCACGTCGTCTTCCGGCGACGCGCGCACGCCCAGCTTCACGTAGTCCACGGTGCGCGGCACGGGCTCGCCATCGGCGTCCCGGTTGAAGCGGCCGAACACCGTGGCATTCGTTCCCCGTCGCGGCGCCGTCTCCTTCAGGGCGAACATCCGCCGAATCGCGGCGAGCGCCTCCGGCTGCTCCATCAGCACTTCCGGACGCGCGGGCCCGGCCAGCTCCCACTCCAGCAGGCGCAGGCAGCCGCGGACGAACTCCACGTCGGTGATGACCAGCCCGTACAGGTACCAGTCCGCGCAGGCCACCTGCACCAGCCTCGCCTGGGCGTCCGTCAGCCAACCGAACGAGGGACAGGTGAACGTCTCACAGACGGACGAGCGGTACACGCCGCAGTCCCGCAGGTCCGTTCCGCCCGTCACCAGTGGGTGGGCCAGGCAGCCTACCTGCTTGCGCTCGTTGTCCAGGAAGCCCAGCAGCGGACACACCCGCACGGCGGAGAACATGGGCTCGGCGCGCCGGGCCGCCAGCAACTCACGGGCGGCTTCCTGCCACGCCGAGGCTTCCCAGGGCACGCGGCGCAGCCGCTCCGTCTGCATGGAGAGCTGCTCCGCCACGGCCAGGCGGGAATGGTCCCGGAAGTTGTAGAGGCCGCAGCAGGCTCCGCACGACGCGCCTCCACCGGGCTGGCACAGGTGGAAAGAAACAGTCACGCTTTACATCTTACGAGCTCCAATGATTCATGCAGGAGAATCGTCGGGAGCGTCGTCTCAGAACCATTCCGGGCGCATGCGCGCGTAGGAGTCCTCTCCTGTCCGGCACAGCCGGGCGAGCAGTGGCACTCGGGGCAGCTCCACCGCGAACCAGTACTGCGCCGCGGCCAGCTTGCCCTCGTAGAAGTCAGCGTCCGGGGCGCCGCGCCCCAGCGCCTCTTTCGCCGCCGCGGCCTGGGCCAGCCAGCGCCAGGCCACCGCGAGCACGCTGAACAGCTCCAGGAAGTCCGCGCTGTGCCGCAGCATCAACTCGACCTCGCCGGACATGCCCCGCGCGCCCAGCTCCGTCACCACGGTGGTGGTCTCCGCAAGAGCCTGTTCGAGCGCTTCGCCCCACTCCGGCGTCACGCCCGCCGCGCGTGCTCGCGCCACCGTGGTGCCCACTTCCTCCGCGAAGGACCGGAGCGCCGCGCCGCCTCCGGCCACCACCTTGCGCCCCAGCAAATCCAGGCCCTGGATGCCGGTGGTGCCCTCGTGGATGCTGTTGAGCTTCTGGTCTCTCAACCAGGCCTCGGGCAGGTACTCGCTGGAGTAGCCGTAGCCCCCATGCACCTGCACCGCGAGCGCATTGGCCTCGAAGCCGCGCTCGGCGGGGAACGACTTGGCCACGGGTGTCAGCAGGTCCACCAGCAGGCCCGCGCGCTGGCGCGTGGCTTCGTCCTGGCCATGTCCCGCGAGGTCCGCCTGGTACGACGCGGCGAGCAGCAACGACAGGCCTCCTTCGACGATGGCCTTCTGCCGCAGCAACATCCGCCGCACATCCGCGTGTTCGATGATGGGCGTCTGCGGCCGCGTGGCGTCGCGCACGCCCGTGGGCCGGCCCTGGGGGCGCTCACGCGCGTAGGCCACGGCCTCGTGGTACGCCACCGTCGCGGTGGCCACCCCGTTCATGCCCACCATGATGCGCGCCTCGTTCATCATCTGGAACATGCACGCCAGCCCCCGGCCGGGAGGCCCCACCAGCCAGCCGTGGCAGTCACCCGATTCGCCATAGTTGAGGGCCAGGCTGGGGATGCCCTTCCAGCCAATCTTGTGGATGACGCCCGCCACGCGAACGTCGTTGTCCACCAGCGTGCCGCCCTCCGGCCGCCGCGAGGGCACCGCGAAGAGGGAGATGCCCCGCGTGCCGCCCTCCGCGCCTTCGATGCGCGCCAGCGTCAGGTGCACCACGTTCTCGCTGAAGTCCTGGTCCGCGCCGCTGATGAAGATTTTCGAACCCTGGATGCGCCAGCTGCCGTCCGGCGCGGGCGTCGCGCGGGTCCGCACGTCCGCGAGGCTGCTGCCCGCCTGCGGCTCGGTGAGGGCCATGGTGCCCGTCCATTCGCCCCGGTACATCGGTTCCATGAACGTCGCCTTCACCTCCGGTGTGCCGAACACCTCCAGCAGGTGCGCCGCGCCCAGCGTCAGGCCCAGCCAGGCGTAGACGCTCAGGTTGGCCGCCATGAGATAGGCGGTGGACACCGCGTGCACGGTGAGCGGCAGTTGCTGTCCGCCGACGTCGGGCGGGCGCGTGGCGGTGAGCAGGCCCAGCTCCACCAGACGCGGGTACAGCTCGCGCATCAGCGGGTGGACGTGGACGCGCCCGTCGCGGAAGGACGGGGGCTGGGCGTCCATGTCGCGGTAGGTGGGGTAGAGCACCTCGCGCGCGAAGCGACGCGTGCTGTCCAGCAGCAGGCTGAAGGTGTCGCGGGAGTGCTCCGCGAACGCGGGCAGGGCACACAGCGACGTGGCATCCAGCACCTCGTAGAGCTGGAAGTCCACGTCGCGGTCCGACAGCAGCGGATTGGGGCGGGGCGCGGTCGTCATGCCCCGGTGTTAACAGGCGCGTCAGTAGGACGCGAAGGCAGACTCGAAATCGAGGTCGTCGTCTGGAGCGTCGTCCCGGATGTCGCGCACCGCGTCGGGCAGGGCGGTCCACTCCTCCGGTGGACTGTCGTCACCCTCCAGCGGCAGGACGGACACGCCGAGCAGCGCCATGGTCAGCGCCGTCTCCATGGACTCCATCAGCGGCTCCTGGGAGCGGTGCCACCAGCGATGGTGCCCCCGCTTCCGCCGACGCAGCCGCTCCAGACAGGAAGGGCCCAGCACCTGGACGCCGGCGCCGCCCAATGCGGTGAGCGACAGTCCACAGGTCATGGAGGACACGCCATGCGGCCGTCCCCGATAGGGGCGCAGCGGTGCGTGTGTGTCCAGGGGACGGGACGTCGCCGGCGGGGCCGCCAGGGGCCGCGCGGATGCGCGCGTACCACCCCGCACGCGCCACGGCGCGGGACGAACTCGACGGGGAGATGGGCTCCACATGGGGGTGTCACGCTCCTCACGCGGCCTATCCCTCTCAGGCGATATCCGCTTGCGGAAGGTGGTGTCCCTCCCCCGAACCCGCCATGTGGGAGTTGCTCGTTCCCTGGCCGGAGGGTGGCAGTGCGGCAAGGACAAAGAGGGCCTGCCTGCCCGCCTGCCCACTCCCAGCCGCTCCGCGTACAGCGGGCGGACGCCGATGCCCAACGTCCTCCATCGCCTCTCATTGCGTCGCGATGGCAGGGTTTTGCGCCTGCGTGCCATGGTTCCCATGTTTGATGTCTTTATATGGGAGATGTCTGGAGCTGTTTGTCGTGGCGAGCGATGGGGTTGTCTGGTTTGTCCGTGTAATGACAGGCATCTGCGACCGCGGGGCATTGACACGGGAGGCTGGCGCGCCCGCCTCCCTGGCCGCCCGGCGTGGGACCCGCCCCGCCTGGGGACTGTCGGCTGTTGAAAAGCCGTCTCCCGCCAGGAGGGTGTGGCCCGTGCGGGCTGTTAAGGTCGGGTGCCTTCCATGACGCACCCCCTCCGTAGTCCTCCGGCTGCGGCCCCGGAATCCCAGCGCCCGGTGCCGGCGCTCCCTGGCGCAGACGCCTTGCAGTTGCTCTTCGAGAGCATCCCCCAGCTCATCTGGGTCACCCGCGCGGACGGCCACCACGAGTACTTCAACGCCCGTTGGTACTCCTATACGGGCCTCTCCCCCGAGCAGTCACTGGGGGCGGGCTGGCGGTTGGCTTTCCACCCCGATGACCTGGAGGTGGCGGGCCGGCGCTGGGCGGAGTCCCTGCGCACTGGTGAACCCTATGAGGTGGAGTACCGCTGCCGCCGGCATGACGGCGTGTGGCGCTGGCACCTGGGACGGGCGCACCCGGTGCGCGACGACAGCGGACGCATCGTCAAATGGTTCGGCACCTGCACGGACATCGAGGAGCAGAAGCGCGCCGCGGAGTCCCTGCGCGTGCTGGCCGAGGCGGGCGCGCTGCTGTCGTCGTCCTCGCTGGATTACGAGGCCACGCTCGCGGCGCTGACGCGGCTGGTGGTGCCGTCGCTGGCGGACTGGTGCGCCATCGAAATCGCCTACGAGGATGGCTCCACGCGCCAGGTGGGCGTGGCCCACGTGGACCCGGAGAAGGTGCGCTACGCGGAGGAGCTGCGCGTGCGCTACCCGCCGCGCCATGAAGACCCCTCCGGCGTGTTGGTCGTCATCCGCACGGGGACGCCGATGGTGCTCAATGATGTCCCGGACGCGCTGCTGGTGGCCGGGGCTCGTGACGCGGAGCACCTGCGCATCTTGAGGCAGCTGGGGCTGTGCTCCGCCATGATGGTGCCATTGACAGCGCGAGGCCGCACCATTGGCGCGCTGTCGCTGGTGCACGCGGAGTCAGGCCGGCGCTTCGCCCAGGCGGACCTCCTGCTCGCCACGCAACTGGCGGAGCGCGCCGCGGTGGCGCTGGACAACGCCCGGCTCATCAAGGACGCGCGGCGGATGGAGCTGCGCTTCCGCTCGCTGGTCACCGCCTCCACCCAGGCCGTCTGGGTGACGCGCCCCGACGGCGACATCGAGGAGGACAGCCCTTCCTGGCGCGCCTTCACCGGACGGACGTATGCGCAGTGGCGGGGACACGAGTGGCTTTCGGCCGTGCACCCGGAGGACCGGGACGGGGCGGCGCGGAGCTGGTTCGCCGCGGTGGAGCAGCGCCGCCCCTATGACACGGAGTACCGCCTCTCCCGTCCGGAGGGGCGCTACACCCCCGTGCGCGTGCGCGCGGTGCCGGTGCTCAATCCGGACGGCGGCGTGCGCGAATGGGTGGGCACCACCACGGACATCTCCGCCCAGCGCCAGGTGGAGGACGCCGCCCGCCGTCTGGAACGTGAGGCGGCCGCCCGAAGGCTGGAAGCGTTGCGCGCGGAGGTGAGCCTCGCCCTGGCTCGCGAGGCCGCCTTGCCGGAGATTCTCCAGGACTGCGCTGACGCCCTGGTGACGCACCTGGGGGCGCAGACGGTGCGGCTGTGGCTGTACTCACGCGACAGTCACACCCTGGAGCTGGCGGGAAACGCGGGCCCCACCGCGCCGCCGCGCGACAAGTGGATGCGGGTCCGGGTGGACGGCCCCAGCATGGTGAGCGAGGTGGCCCGCCTGCGCACCCAGCTCCGCGTGGACGACCTGACCCACGACACGCGCGTCCTGGACCGCGCCTGGTTGGAGGAGACGGGCGTGCGCGCGTTCTCGGGCATGCCGCTGACGGTGCGTGGGCAGTTGGTGGGGGTGCTCGGCGTCTATTGCAGGGAGCCGCTGGGCGAGGACGCGGCGGCCGCGCTGGCGGCGGTGTCGGACGCCATCGCCCAGGGCGTGGAGCGCCGCCGCGCCGAGGAGGGGTTGCAGCAGCGCGCCCAGGAGCTGGCGCGCTCCAATGAGGAGCTCCAGCAGTTCGCCTACGTGGCCTCGCACGACTTGCAGGAGCCGCTGCGCATGGTGGCCAGCTACACCCAGCTGCTGGGCCGGCGCTACAAGGGCAAGCTGGACGCGGACGCGGACGAGTTCATCCACTACGCGGTGGATGGCGTGAACCGCATGCAGCGGCTCATCCAGGACCTGCTGACCTATTCGCGGGTGGGCACGCGGGTCCGGGGCATCCGCCCGTGCGACGCGGGACGGGCGCTGGAGCGGGCAACCGCGAACCTGCAGGCGGCCATCCAGGAGACACAGGCCTCGGTGGAGCACGGCCCGCTGCCGGCGGTGCTCGCGGACGAGACGCAGCTCACGCAGCTGTTCCAGAACCTGGTGGGCAACGCGCTCAAGTTCCACGGCGCCGCGCCGCCCCGGGTGCGAGTGCGCGCCGAGCCGCGGGGAGAAGAGGTCCGCTTCACCGTGCGCGACTGGGGCATTGGCATCTCCCCCGAGTACTTCGAGCGCATCTTCGTCATCTTCCAGCGGCTCCACGGCAAGGCGGAGTACCCGGGCACGGGGATTGGTCTGGCCATCTGCAAGAAAATCGTCGAGCGCCATGGTGGCCGCATCGGCGTGGAGTCCCAGCCAGGTGAAGGCACGGCCTTCTGGTTCACGCTGCCCGCCGCACCGTCCCATCTGGAGTCTTGAGACATGCGTCACGACGCGACTGGCAGCCCGATTGAAATCCTCCTGGTGGAGGACAACCCCGGCGACGTGCGGTTGACCGTTGAAGCCCTCAAGGAGGGGAAGGTGCGCAACCGCCTGTCGGTGGCGCGCGACGGCGTGGAGGCGCTGGCCTTCCTGCGGCGCCAGGGCGCGTATGCGGACGCCGCCCAGCCCGACCTCATCCTGCTGGACCTCAACCTGCCCCGGAAGGATGGGCGCGAGGTGCTGGCGGAAATCAAGGTCGACCCGGCCTTGCGCCGCATCCCGGTGGTGGTGCTCACCACGTCGAAGGCGGAAGAGGACATCCTGCGCACCTACGACCTGCACGCGAACTGCTACATCGCCAAGCCGGTGGAACTGGAGCAGTTCATTTCCGTAGTGCGCTCCATCGACGACTTCTGGTTGTCCGTCGTCCACCTGCCTCCCAAGCCCGAGGCTTCATGAGCGACGGGAGCATGGATGGGCGCCCCCTGCGCCTGCTGCTGGTGGAGGACAACGCGGGCGACGCGCGGCTGCTCCAGGAGGAGCTGAAGGAGATTGCCACCGCGCACTTCGACGTCCTCCACGTGGAGCGGCTGGCGGACGCGGTGCGCGTGCTGGGCGGCGCGGGCGTGGACGCGGTGCTGTTGGACTTGTCGCTTCCGGATGGGCAGGGGCTGGCCAACATCCCCCTGCTGCTCAACGCCGCTCCGTCGGTGCCGCTGGTGGTGCTCACCGGCACGGACGACGAGCAGCTCGCGGTGCAGGCGGTGCACGAGGGCGCGCAGGACTACCTGGTGAAGGGGCAGGTGACGGGGCCGCTGCTGGTGCGGGCGCTGCGCTATGCCATCGAGCGCAAGCGGGTGGAGGAGGGGCTCAAGCGCGAGGAAGCGGCGCGGCAGACGGCGGTGTTCCGCGAGCAGTTCCTGGGCGTCCTCGGGCATGACCTGCGCAACCCGTTGCAGGCCATCTCCGGCAACGCGGCCCTGCTGCTGCGCTACGGCGGGCTGGCGGAGCCGCAGCGCAAGGCCGTCAACCGCATCTCCATCTCCGCGGACCGGATGGCGCGGATGATCAACGACTTGCTGGACTTCACGCGCACCCGGCTGGGCGGCGGCTACCCGCTGACGCGCGCCCGGGTGAACCTGCACGAAGTGTTGCGGCAGGTGGTGGAGGAGCTGGAGGTGGCGCACCCCATGCGCCGTTTCGAGCTGGCCCTGTCCGGCAATGGCTGGGGCGAATGGGACGCGGACCGCATCGCCCAGGCGGCCTCCAACCTGGTGGGCAACGCCGTGCAGTATTCGCCCGAGGACACGTCCGTCAGCGTGTCCGTGCGCGATGTGGAGGGCGGCGTCCGGATGGAGGTGCACAACTGGGGGCTGCCCATTCCCCAGGAGCGGCTGCCTCACATCTTCGACCCCTTCGTGCGCGCGCAGGACATGCGCAGCGCGCAGCGCAACGGGCTGGGGTTGGGGCTCTACATCACCCACGAAATCGTGCGGGCCCACGGCGGCCTGGTGCAGGTGACGTCCACGTCGGAAGAGGGCACGCGCTTCTGGCTGTGTCTGCCCCGCTTCGAGAAGCCAGACAGGCTTTCGCGTTAGCCGCCTGCCTGCTGGGTGGGCGGACGTCCCTGCCTCGGACGGTCGGGGAAGCAGCGCCGTGAACGGCGGGACGACACACCTTTCCAGGGTGAAGGCAACGTGGCCGTGCTCGCCTCCGTGGCGCGCGGCCCCAGAAAGCGAGGGTCAGCTCATGGAAATCCTTGGTGCCGCCATCCTGGGAGTCGTCATCTTCTCCGTCCTCATCATGGGCGTGATTCTGGGCGGAGCCATGGGGAACAAGCAGGAGCGCAACCTGCGCGAGATTACCGAGCGACAGCAGGCCGCTGGCATCACGGGCGACGTCACGATGAACGACAACGCCTTTGCGTGCCCATCGGACCGGACCGCTCAGGCGTAGCGAGGGAGGCCGCGCGCGTGCCGTCCAGCTCAGGCCGTGCCGTCCACCGGGAAGTGGGCGGCCACCAGGACCTCGAGCTGTCCGCGCACGGCCGGCGCCAGGCGCATGTGTCCCAACCAGCGCAGGTGTTCGGGCCGCAGCCGCGCGAGCATCCGGGCGACCTGACGGCGGCGGTGCTCGGGCGGGGCCTCGCGGAACCAGGCAGAGGCCTCCCGGCAGAAGAACGACAGCGCGTCCGCGGTGTCCAGCAGGGACACGTCCCGCGCGTTGGCGGTGCGCGTCAGCAACTCCCGCACGCGCCGGCAGGTGGCGTCATCCGCGCCGGCCTCCTCCAGCACCCGCACCGCGAGGTCGGCGCGAACCGGCGTCGTGGGTTGCTCCCCTTCATGGAAGAAGGCCGCGGCCTGCGGCGGAAGGTCCACATCTGGTCGCAGCCGGAGCGTCCATTGCCAGGCATCCACCGCGCGGTGGAACTCCGCGCGCACCCGGGGCTGCTCCAAATCATGCAGCGAGCGGTACCGCGCCAGCAGCCGGCTGAAGAGCGGTGTGGCCGAGGCCGCGTTGCGGCGCCGCACCAGACATTGGTAGCGGGTGAGGATTTCCAGCGCGGCCACGACGAGCGCCTCACAGCTCGCGCCGTCCAGATGCAAGGACAGCCATTCGGTGCTCTCCGCCGCTTCGAAGACGCGAGCGTCCCAGGCGATGGGGTCGAAGGCTGGCGCGTTCCATTCGGAAGCGTCCAGGTGGAGCACGCGGCCCCCGCGCCCGGCGGCCAGGGGCGCGAGCTGCACGGTGGGAAACGTGTGCTGCACCAGCGGCCAGCCATGTCCGGCGGCGGGGCCCTCGGAACGGAAGTCGGAGAGCAGGAGCTGGCGCAGCATGGGGGCCTCTCCCTTCAGGCGGAGGAGTCGCCCGTGCAGGTTGGGCCCAAGCTGGCGTCAGGAGCCCCGCATGCCTACTCCCTCCAGGAGTCCCGGCTTCGCGTGGGCTGGTCAACAGAGGCTCCGGCGGCGGGGCGCTCCCTCGTCCCATGGAAGCGCGCACCGCCGGGCCTGTCCGTGAATGACCGCTAGGGCCGGCCCGGATCCGCGGGCTGGTTGAAGGCGTACGCACTGGCGCCCGGGGCCTGGTCCTCGTGGAACAGAGGGCACTTGGCGCAGGTGAAGCTATCCCAATCCTTCTTCACCGCGACGTCGATGCAGCCGCCGTAGAAGCGGCAGTGCACGTTGCGGTGCTCGTCGATGGAGAAGGACTCGGCCCGCAGCGGAAGGCGGAACTCGGTGGGTCGTGGCTGTGGACAGGACATGGTGCCTCTCTTGCCCCCCTCATGGGACGTGTCATTCCTCTACCTGTCATTGCGCCGCGTCATTCCCGGCGCGTCCGGGGCCACCCGCGCCGTGCGGTCGCACGGACTTCATGGGTGCCAACAGGAAGGGGCTGCATTCACTAACGAGGAGGGGCCCTGGCGCGCATCCACCCGGGCGCGTCCGAGGCGGGGTGGGGCGCGCCGCCCGGCTGGCGGGCGGGCGCTCATCCACCTGGGGGACGGCTCACACCTGAAGCGACTTCTCGACCTCGGACAGCTTGTAGCGGGCCATCGCCAGGTTGGCGCTGGCGCGGTGCAGGGCCACGTACAGGAACAGGCCCTCCTTGCCCGTCAGCGGGCGGATGAGGTGGTACTGCTCGCCGAGCGTGATGAGGATGTCCTCGATGCGGTCCTTGATGCCCAGCATGCTCATGGCCTTCATCTTGGCGCGCACGACCTCGGTGTTGGCCGCCGCCGCCGTCTCGATGTTGAAGGCCGGGCTGCCGCCAACGCTGCCCAGGCACATGCCGCTCTTCGAGTCCGCCAGACAGGCCGCGAAGGCCCCCTCAATCTTCAGCGTCTCTTCCAGGGACTGCTTCACGTTCGCCATGACTTCGCTTTCTATCAGCGGGTGGGTGGGTGGCTTCGCGACAGTGGAAATCAGCTCATCCAGGCCATACGTCAGTTGGCTGGAGTAGGTGCGCGGCTGCGGAACGAACATGGCCTGGGCGTCCGTCAGCGACAGCAAGGCCTCCAACTGCTCCGACATGTGGCGGCGCAGCAGGTCTCGCATGGTGTCCCGGGGAACCAGGCCCCACGTCACCAGCGTCTCGCAGAAGTTGCCCCCGCTCTGCCGGCACTCCGCCACCACCTGCTCGACGTCCTCGCGGCTGACCACCCGCTCCCGGATGAGCACCGAAGAGAAGTTGAGCGCCCCCGGCCCGTTGAGGACCGCCCAGGCCACCTTCCGCGCCACCACGAAGATCCGTCCGGACACGGAGGTGGACCGGACCACGACCTCCCCACCGAGTTTGCTCTCCAGGGCCTCATGAAGCACGGTCCGTACGACCTGGCGAGGCGCTGAAGTCTGGGGGCGGGCGACAGATTCCATGGGGGAGGGTCCAGAGTGCTCCGGTTGGGAATGCGGCGGGAGGGCGATGAATGCGTCAATATATACAGTCAGGGCAAATCATCGCAACTGGACTGTAAATTCTGGCGGAATTTGCCAGGGGGTGGGGCGTTTGGGACTCATTCTGGGGCAGAGTAGCCCGCAGCGCAAGAATTCAAGGCCGTTGAAAAGCAGACATACATTGTCGCCGCAACGGGGGGTGAGGGCTCCTGGCGGGAGCGTGGGGTTGGCTGGCAATGGCAGACCTCCGGGGGATGGGGGCCTGCCGGGATGGGGGACGGCCAAGACGACGTCCGGAGTCTTCACCCGATGGGAGCTTTCCTCGAAGATGCGCGTGTGAACGCGTCTGCCCGAAGCCCCCGCCTCCCTTCGTCTTCGTCCCACCCCTGGTTGGGGGCCCTGGCCCTGGCCCTGGTGCTCGCACTGTCCGGCTGTTCCGCCTTCTCCCGTGCGGTGAAGGAGGGAGACGCCGCCAGCCAGGAGCAGAAGTGGGCGGAGGCGGAGGCGGCCTATCTGCGCGCGCTGGCGGCGGACCCGGAGGCCTCCGAGGTCAAGGTGAAGCTGGGCAAGGTGCGCCAGGCCTGGAGCGAGGTGGTGCTGGCGGATGCGCGCGCCGTGCACGCCTCCGGGGACCTGGATGGCGCGATGAAGCGCCTGGTGCGCGCGCTGGAGCTCAACGCGGACAACGCCTCGGCGCGGGAGCTGCTTGGCGCCACGCTGGATGCGCGCGTGGCGGCGGGCAACGTGGCGTTGAAGGCGGAACGGTTGCAGGACGCGCGCACGGAGTTCGACGCGGTGCTGTCGGTGGCGCCGGACCACGCGGCCGCCAAGCGGGGCGTGGACGGCGTGCAGGTGGCCTGGGCGCGGCGCTGGTTCGGTACGGGTGAGGGCCTGGAGAAGGCCGGCAAGCTGGGCAACGCGCTGGTGGCCTACGTCCGCGCGGACCAGGAGCGCGTGGGCGCCACCGCGGCGCGGGAGCGGGCCGAGGCCGTGCGCCAGAAGCTGCGCGACGAGGTGGCCTTCCTGGTGGTGGCCTCGCCGGTGGAGGACCGGGCCGGAGCGCCGGACGTGGCGCAGCGGCTGGCGGCCGGCCGGCTGGCGGCGATGCTGCCCACGCAACTGCCCCTGCGCGTGGTGACGGAGGCCCCGGCGGGCCGCGAAGGCGTGGCGCTGGATTTGTCACTGGAGCGGGTGCTGCCGCTCCAGGTGGTGGAGGAGTCGCAGCGCACGCAGCGCTACCTCGCCGGAAATCGCTCCGTGCCCAACCCGCGCCGCAGCGGCTTCGAGACCCAGCTGCTGAAGGCCGAGCGCACCCTGGAGGACGTGGAGCGCAAGCAGGCCGCCGCGCTGCGGGAGTACCTGCGCATGCAGGCGGAGCTGTCCATGGTGCGCGTGGCCGCGGAGCGCTGCCGCGAGCGGGAGCGCCGCCAGTGCCGCGAGGCCCTGCAGGATTGCGGCGAGGCCGCGCGCGAGGTCAGCGGCCCGGGGCAGTTCCCCAGCGAGTGCAACCCCTCACGCTGCGACAACAAGGCGTGCGTCGCCGAGGAGGTGCTGCTGGTGGCCAAGGCCGCCGCGTCCCTGCAGAAGGAGAAGGCGCTGGAGGAGGCGCTGGACAAGTCCGAGGGCCAGCGCACGCAGGTGCAGCGCCACCGCGACGCCACCTTCCGCGAGCCCATCACCGTGGAGGAGCCCATGTATTCGGACTTCGTGTTCGACGTGCAGCTCCACCGGCTCACCGTGACGGCCTCCGTCACCGCGGTGATGCGGGACCTCATCAAGGAGCAGCAGGTGCCCGCGCCCAACACGCAGGACTACGCGGTGATGCACGAGGACACGGCGCACAAGGGCTATGACCGGTACGGCGTGCTCGCGGACCCGGTGCAACTGCGCAATGAATTGGAGCTGCGCGTGGAGGTGGGCGACAAGGCGGTGTCGGACGTTGCCCGCCGCGTGAAGGAGCGCTTCGACGCCTACCGCGGCAAGCGCGTGGAGGATGCCCGCCGCGGCATGGTCCGCCCCGGTGCCGAGGACGTGGTGGAGACCGCCGTGCGCGCGCTCCTGCTCACCGCGGACGCGCCGCCGCAGGACATCCTCCAGCCGCTGGGCCGTGCGCGCGGCCTGAAGCGTCCGGAGAGCCTGGTGGGGCTGTAGGGCTTCCGCTGGCACCGTCTTTTTTTGAGACAAAAGAATGTGGAAGGCCCGCGAAAGGTGTCTTTTTTCAGGACGGCCTGTCTGAATTTCAGTCGGCCATTCCTCTATGGGCAAACCCTTAGAAGCACTGTCGTTTCAGGGTAAAGTGTAAATCCTATTTACGAATGACCGCGGGGTCTTGGAGTCCCGGTACACCTCGTTGAACAGGGAGCCATCAGAAATCCTGAATGACGGCGATGGCTTGGATGCTGGCATGGCGGCTGCTTAATCGGCCGCGAACCACTCATCCCAACAAGGATGTCCATGTCACAGTCCAAGTTCGTCGGCGCCCTCACGGGCCTGGCGCTGCTCGCCGGTTGCGGCGGTAGCGATGGCACCACCCCCGCCTCCGAGGAGACGCTCAGCCAGGGGATGTCGTGGGAGGAGTTCCTCTCCCAGGTGTATCAGGAGCCGGAGACGGGCATCTTCATCGCGGACGGTGACACGCCGTTCGCGACCGAGAAGCACCTGCGCGAGTTCTACGACAACAACGTCAAGAACGGGCAGCTCATCGTCCACCGCGTGGGCGGGGCAGATGCGAAGTGGAGCGACACGCAGAAGCTGAACCTCACCTACTGCGTGAGCACCACCTTCGGTAGCAACTACAATCGCATGGTCCAGGCGATGGCCTCGGCGACGGCGACGTGGGAAGCCGCTGGCTACGTGAAGTTCGTTCACGTGAGCGCGCAGGACGCCAGCTGCAACGCCAGCAACAACAACGTGCTGTTCGACGTGAGCCCCATCAACGCGGGTGGCCAGTACCTGGCGCGCGCGTTCTTCCCGGGCGACGCGCGCGCCCAGCGCAACGTCGTGTTCGACCCCAGCTCCTTCCAGCCCCTGGGCGTCTGGACGCTGGAGGGCATCACCCGCCACGAGCTGGGCCACGTGCTCGGCTTCCGTCACGAGCACACCCGCCCCGAGTCCGGCGCGTGCTTCGAGGACAGCAACTGGCGTGCGCTGACCACCTACGACGGCTCCTCCGTCATGCACTACCCGCAGTGCAACGGCACCCAGAACGGCGACCTGGTGCTGACTGCGAAGGACATCCAGGGCATCCAGGCGCTCTATGGCACGCCGAACGGTGAGCCGCCCCCGCCGCCCCCGCCGCCCCCGGAAGG